>JAOQAA010000604.1 GCA_025963815.1 Capsulimonas sp. | reverse complement strand
CTCAGACGCCTTCAACACTCAAGATAATCTTCATATTATTCTTCGGCCTGACGGGCGTTACGAGGCAGTCACTAGCCGTGGCTTAGTCGCTCTTGCCGATAATGTCGCCGGTCCGTACACCGTTCAGGGGCCTTCTCTTTTTTCAGAAGTTCCTAACTGTCCGAATATCTACACCCTCGAAGATCCCTGCATTTGGTACAGCGGCGGTCACTATCATTTCCTGACGAACCAATGGGATATCCGCAAAGCATTCCACTTCACTTCCTCGGACGGTATCGCCAATTGGAAGCTGAACGCTGGATATGCCTACGATCCTACGGCGGGTTTTATTCGCGATACAAATGGAACGGTCAATCATTGGTGTAAACTGGAGCGCCCCAACGTCTACATTGAAAAAGGCCACGTGGTCGTAATGACGTTTGCGGCGATAAACGTCGAAAAAGAGCAAGATCTCGGTAACGACCTGAATGGCAGCAAGATCATCGTTGTTCCATTTGACGGCGCCGCCCTGGACCGAGCCGACTTAAAAAGAAAATAGGCAGGATGTGTTCAATCAGCGTCCAGGCTACGCCTAAATAGGGGTTGAGGGCGTGGCGTATTTCTTCGAGCAGGGCGTCATGACAAGGGGGAGCCATTCAATGATTGCCATTCAAACTCGAAGAATGCGCAAATATCGGGATGCGTCGCAACCCAGCGCCCTCTGCTTGCTTGCCGGCAATATTTGCCCGAGAATATCCGAGAACATCGGATCGGGAGACAATGTAAATGAATCGACGTGACCTTCTTAAGATAGCGTTGCTCGCCTCGACAGCTCCGACGTTTGCCGTCGAGGCGTTGGGTGCGGACAATCCCGCAAACGCGGAAAATATGAAAACAGATCTTCTTGCCGACAACGCTACTACTCCTGAACCGCAGCAGCTCTGGTACCGGAAACCTGCGTCCGCGTGGACGGAAGCGCTGCCACTCGGTAACGGACGCATCGGCGCAATGGTGTTCGGCGGCGTTTCTGAAGAGCGTATCCAGCTGAACGAAAGTACGCTCTGGGCGGGGCAGCCGCACGACTACGCTAATTCTGAAGGTTTGCAAGCTCTGCCCGCAATTCGCAAGGCAATCTTTGCCGGCGATTATAAAACTGCTCAAGATCTATTCAGTAAACACTTTAACGGCCGTCCCTGGGGGCAAATGCCCTATCAGACGTTTGGCGATCTCTCCATTACGTTCACCAAAGGTGTGGATGGTGTCCAGGACTATCGGCGCGATCTTGACCTCGCAACGGCAATCGCCACGGCGACTTATGTCTCCAGCGGTGTTTCCTATCGCCGCGAATACTTGGTGAGCGAGCCGGATCAGATTCTGGTCATTCGGCTCACCGCCGATAAACCGGGCCGCATTTCTTATCGCGCCAAGTTCGGCAGTCCTCAAAAATGCACGGTGGGGGCAGCGGGAGCGGACCTCACCATCGAGGGTATCTCCGGGGAATCCAAGGGCCTTGAGGGCGCCGTCCGGTTTTCCGGTCTGGCGCGGCACATCCCGAAAGGGGGGACGGTAACCGCCGACGCCGACGGTCTTGTTGTGTCGGATGCGGACTCCGTCACGATACTGGTTTCGCTCGCCACCAGTTACGAGAATTATCGGGACATCAGCGCGAATGCGGCGGCTCGAGCTCATCGATGTCTGGCGGCGGCCGAGAGGCGGCGTTATGCGGATATCCGGCGAGATCACATCGCCTCGCACAAGCGGCTGTTTGACCAGGTGGAATTCCGTCTGGGGAAGACGGCAAGCAGCGAGGCGACGGACCAGAGAATTGCTGCGTTCGGCCGGGGCGAAGATCCTCAGGTCGCATCGCTCTATTTCGATTATGGTCGATATCTCCTTATCTCCTGCTCACGACCGGGAGGCCAGCCGGCAACTCTCCAGGGGTTGTGGAACGATTCGATGACCCCGCCTTGGGACTCGAAATACACGACCAACATCAATCTTGAGATGAACTACTGGGCGGCAGAAGAGGTCGCGCTGTCCGAGTGTCACGAGCCGCTGTTTGCTCTGGTGATGGAGCTTGCCGAGGCCGGCAAGTCAACCGCGCAAAAGCAATACGGCGCGTCAGGTTGGGTGTGCCACCACAATACGGACGCATGGCGCGCCACGGCTCCATGCGACTATTGGGGGGCTGGAATGTGGCCGACCGGCGGCGCATGGCTTTGCCTTCATCTGTGGGAGCATTATCTTTTCACGGGCGACAAGTCGACGCTCTCGAAGCATTATCCCACAATGAAGGGAGCCGCCGAGTTCTTCATCGCCACACTGGTGGCGGAGCCAACACATCAATGGCTTGTGACATGTCCGTCGCTCTCTCCGGAACATCAGCACCATCCCGATGAGGCGATATGCGCCGGCCCCACGATGGACATGCAGATTTTACGCGATCTCTTCGACGCCTGCATAAGAGCATCGGCGATCCTGGGTGTCGATACCGAGTTTCGAAAGACGGTTCACGACGTACGGTCGAAATTGGCTCCGATGCAGATTGGAGCGCAGGGCCAGCTGCAGGAGTGGCTTGAGGATTGGGATGCGCAGGCGCCGGACCAGCAGCACCGACATATATCACACCTGTACGGACTCTATCCCAGCAATCAGATCACTCCTCAAACACCCGATCTGTTTGCTGCGGCGCGGCGTTCTCTCGAAATTCGGGGAGACGAGGGTACGGGCTGGAGCCTTGCCTGGAAAATCGCGGCGTGGGCGCGGCTTGGCGACGGCGATCATGCGTACCGCTTGATACAAGATGCGCTGCGTCTCACAAAGGACGCTGGGACTAATTACGAAGGCGGAGGCGGGGTTTACGCCAACCTGTTCGACGCGCATCCACCATTTCAGATCGATGGGAATTTTGGCTTTGTTGCTGGAGTTGTGGAAATGCTCCTGCAGAGCCACACCGGCGATCTGCATCTATTGCCTGCCTTACCCAGCGCCTGGTCGGACGGGCAAATCAAGGGCGTGCGCGCACGCGGCGGCTATCGTGTCGATCTGGAATGGCGTAACTCAAAACTCACCAGGGCAACCATACGGCCGAGTTTTTCGGGAAAGGTCACAGTGCGCTGGCAAGATCGCAGATGGACCTATGCGGCACATCCCAATAAGGCAATAGTGATCGCGCCGAACTGAACAGCCCTTTCCGTGGCAAATGGAAGCGCATATTTTGCTTCGAAGGACTGTAGTCTCCGCGTGCAAGGTCGGCAATGACACACCCAGGTATCGTCACGTTACGATGGCGGCAGAAACGCCCAATCTTCCGCGTTCCTGAAAGGATAAGATGAATGCAGTGTAATTGGAGCTGCCGCCCCATGCAGCAGTCGCAGTTGATGGTATTGACAATAACAATTGCCGGCGCCCTGGGAATGGCGCTCCCCGCAACCGCCCAGCAGAATGGCGACCGCCAACGATTGAGTCTGGACGCCGGCTGGCGTTTCCGAGTGAACCCGACGGCCACTCTGGACAAGAGAACCTCGATTACGGACTGGACTTGGAGCCCGGCCTCGTCGGGCGAGATCGGTGACGCACCGCAGCTCGACGAGAACAAGCACACGTGGCAGCCGGCGACGCTCGGACAGGACGTTTTCAACCAGCGTCCAGGCTACGCCTGGTACCAGACAACGCTGCCGGCGCTCACAGGCGCCCGGCGCACGCTGCACTTCCGCGGCGTGGATGACAACGCGGTCATCTTCCTGAACGGTAAGCGGCTCGCGAGCCATCAGGGATGGGATGAGGCGTTCGACGTTTCTCTCGATTCGGCCTGGAATCCGGCAGGCGAAAACCATCTAGCCGTCCTAGTGCAGAACACCGGGGGCGGCGGATATGTGTGGGATGGGGTCGCTATTGGGCTCTCTCAGGCGCCTACGGCCGGCGGCGATCCGTCCGGGCCTGGCTATCACGACTCGGCATGGCGCGTTGTGAACGTTCCGCACGACTACGTGATCGAGCAGCCGTTCACGGAAGGACTCGATTCGCAGCATGCATCCCTGCCCACCCCGTCAGCCTGGTATCGAAAGACGATCGTTATCCCGAAGGGGAATCGGGACAAAGATTATTGGCTCGATTTCGACGGCGTCTATCGCGACGCGCAGATCTATATCAACGGCAAGCTTGTCGGAGGACGCCAGAGCGGTTACCTGCCGATCCATGTCGATCTCTCGTCGCTGGCCAAGCCCGGAGAGCCGTTGACGATCGCCGTTCATGTCGATCCCTCAAAGGTCGAGGGATGGTGGTACGAAGGCGGCGGCATCTACCGGCATGTGTGGCTCACATCCGTGAACCGGCTCCACATTGCGCCGGATGGAGTCTGGGTGGTCCCGAAGGCAGTGGGAAACGAGGCGAACCCGGATTCGGCCACTGTCGAGACGAGTGTCACGCTCAAGAATACAGAGAACAGCAGCCAAGAGTACGCGGTCGTCGAACGAATTGTCAGCCCTGGCGGCAAGGTTGTCGCCTCACTCCGGACGCGCTCGTCTGCGCCGATCGGCGCCGGAGCGACAGCGGTATCGAAAAGCCTCATCTCGCTGCCCCGTCCGTTGTTATGGTCGCTGGAGACGCCGAACCTTTACAAATTGGAGACGTCGCTCGAAATCGCCGGCCAGCCGGTCGATCACGTCGTCACGACGTTCGGCGTGCGAACCGTTCGTTTCGATCCCGACAAAGGCTTCTTCCTGAATGGGAAGTCGATCAAGATCCAGGGCGTCTGCAACCACCAGGATTTCGCAGGAATTGGCATTGCTTTGCCGGACAATCTCCAATCCTGGCGCGTGAAGAAGATGCTGGAAATGGGAGCCAACGGCTGGCGCATGTCCCACAACCCGCCCAACAACGAGCTCCTCGACGCTTGCGACAGGCTTGGAATGCTCGTTCTCGACGAGAATCGGCATTTGGGGGATACTTACGTCCCGCATACGTATGCGGAAGACACGAAGGCGGACGACCTCTCCGATCTGGACGACATGATCGTCAGAGATCGAAATCATCCCTCGATCTTTGCCTGGTCTCTCTGCAACGAAGAGCCGCTTCAAGGCGCGGCCACGGGAGCCGAACTCTTCAAGAAGATGCTCGCGCGCGTTCGCAAGCTCGACCCGAACCGGCTGGCGACGTGCGCGATGAACAAGGACTGGGGCAAGGGAATCTCCCTTGTTGAAGACATCCAGGGCTTCAACTACCTCAACGAGAGCTTCGAAAAATTCCACAAGGACTTTCCGAACCAGCCCACGATCTTCACGGAGTCGTCGAGCGCCGTTTCGGATCGGGGCGTCTACGAGAACGACGGGAGCCGTGCGTATGTCGGCAACTACACCGACTTCAGTCTGGAGTGGCTCAACTGGGTCCGTCGGACGGAAGACGCCTGGAAGCCGATCGCGGAAAATGACTACCTTTCGGGGGCTTTCGTCTGGACGGGGTTCGATTACAAAGGCGAGCCTTCGCCGTACGGCTGGCCGAACATCAGCAGCCACTTCGGCATCCTCGATATGTGCGGCTTTCCGAAGGGCGTCTATTACTATTACAAAGCGAACTGGCAAGATAAGCCTACCGTTCATATCACTCCGCACTGGAACTGGCCCGGACGTGAAGGCAAGCCAATCTCGGTCATCGCCTTTTCGAATGAGCCCATGGTCGAATTGAGCTTGAACGGCGTCAGCCTGGGACGAAAAGCGTGTCCGCGGAACGGCCATGCCGAATGGACCGTCATGTACGAGCCGGGAACCCTGACTGCCAAAGCCTACGATGCAAGCGGACAATTGGCCGCCACCCACGAGGTGGCGACAGCCGGAAAGCCGTACAAGATCGAACTCAGGACGGACCTCGCGAAATTGTCGGCCAATGGCGAGGATGAAAGCGTCATTGAGGCGGCAATTATCGATGAGAATGGCAAATTCGTCCCGGTGGCTTCAGATAAAGTGATATTCACGATTTCGGACGCAGCCGGACTGATTGCCGGAACGGGCAGCGGCGATCCGAACGACCACACGCCGGATGCGTCCTCTGAGCGCAGGGCGTTTAATGGGCGTCTTGCGGCCATCATCCGCTCAACCGGGAAGCGCCGCGTGGTCAGAGTAACGGCCACGGGAGCTGGACTGAAACCCGCCGCCATCTCGATCCGCTTCGAGTAAGCGAGCGAGCCCATGACTTTCCAGAACCATGGCGCGGATCGAGTGTTGGGCCAGATACTTGGCGCCATAGATCACAAAAGCTATACAGCTTGACACACCTCGTTTGCTGTGATAAAATACTAATGAAATGCATTTTGAATTACTATAATTCAATAATTCAAATTTCATTTCACCACACTGGGACTACCCAGTTCCTCTCAATCAAGGAGAAACACTATGTCAACACAGCTTCGTTTCGCATCGAGAATGGCCTGTATCGCCGCCTTCGGCCTGATGGCGCTGATGTCAGGAGCCAAAGCGCACGCCCAGAGTTTGACTGTTACAAGTTTTAGCGCCACAGGGAGTCCAGGGGGATACAACGATGTATCGGATACGGTTAACTTCGGCGCCTCGTTCAACAATATTCCGTCCATTGGCGGCTACGGCTATGCAATCACCACAGACGTCATGTACTATTCTGGCCCCTATCTGAGCGGGACGCTTCTACAATCAACGTCAAAGCTTGTCTATAATAGTTCCGGCTCCCTTTCACCCGGCAATAACAACATATCGGCGAACTTTGCCGTTAATACGCCGGCGATCTTGCGCGCTTCGGAGCCGGCCGGAACGCAGTCGATCTTTTACATCTACCATGTCCAGGTTAGCGGTGGATGCAATGGATGGGGCGACAGCTTTTCGACCTATTGCACACCGTACTTCATAGTCCATGGATAAACAGCAGCGCGACGCGACGTAGCATATTGTCCCAGAGGCCGCGCCATGTGATGGCGCGGCCCCTGAGTCAGTTGACTTGCAGCGGCATGTCGCCATGGACGAATGTGACGGAAAGAGCGTGGTCGGGGCGACGACTGCGCCGTCAGCGATTAACACGACAAAATTAGGCGGGGCAATTCAAGTTGAGGTGAACTTGCTTTCGTACCAGACACCGATTTCTAGAGGACGTTTATGCTTGCTAGACGCCATGCGCGTGTACTTATTCCCTGCTTCTTGTTCATCGGGGGACTGATGCCTGAAGCTTTTTCGCCGTGCCCGGCGAACGCGCAAATTGGGTCGCCGGCGTCGTTCGACGACCAGATGCGGCAGCCATGGGTTCCGGAGAGTTCCCCGCCATTTCTGAGATCGTGGCTTATCTGCGGACGATTTCCCATTCGCCCAAAATCCGAAGGCCAGGACATATTGGCTACCCTTCGAACGGGCATTGACACAAACTACCTGAAAAATTATCCCGACGAAGGCGCCGTACGCCCAGCGGCAAAAACCGAGGAGCCGCTGCCGGGCGCCGGCAAGGCGGCGTGGACGCCGTATACGTCGCCAACCGACGTGATCGACTTCACCCAAATCTACACCGACCGTCAGACCAACAACTGCATGGCGTACGCTTACACCACCATTACTTCGCGGACGCCAGACGACGCGATGATGATGGTGGGCAGCGACGACGCCGTCCGGGTTTGGCTGAACGGCAAGCTGGTTCACACGAATGTGGCCACCCGGGGGGTGTTCCCTGACAATGATATTGTGAGTGTACATCTCAACCAGGGAGTGAACACTATTCTCGTCAAAGTGGTCAACGGAGGAGGCGGATGGGGCTTTGCGCTGCGGCTGGCGCATGCGGTCGACCCCGGCAATACACTTTTTCGCCCGTGGGTCGCTCCGGAAACGCCGGATCATAAGATCATCGTCACGACCGCACCCGCAACTAACAACGCAATACCCGTCGAGGTCGCGATCCTTGCCGCCGGCGGCAAGATCGTGGACAGCCGGCGATCGACGCTCGGCGTACCGGTGACTTTCAATGCCGGCGCGTGGCCGAGCGGCGCCTATGAGGCCCGCTGCATCCCGACCTTTGCCGACGGTGAGAAACCGATCGCCCATCTGGGATTGTATCACGGTGATGCTCTCGCGGCAGCCTGCCGATTGGTCGCCACAGCGCCGTCAAATGGCCAAACCGAAGCCGAATTGACGCACACGATGCTGGCCGACCTGATTCGGTCCAAGATCGGGGATCCGGCAGCGGCTCAGTCACTCTCGAATGAGGACGCCGGCGGCGTCGTTTCACCGCTCATGGAGTGGGAAGAGATACAAAGCAAGTCTCAGGTGCGTCCCGGTGGATTCGTTCGTTTCGCCTATCGCGACCCCATCGACGACTCACCGCAGTTCTGCCAGGCGTATTTGCCGCCGGACTATACCCCTAAAAAGAAATGGCCGATGGTCGTCATCCTTCATGGAGCGAACTTCGACAATCCGCCAACCATTGGCTGGGCAGGCGGCTGGGGAATTGGCTCTCGTCACAGCGATCGCGCCGACATCTATCACGTCATCGAACTGGAGCCCATTGGACGTTTCAACTCGTTCTATCGCGGTATGGGCGAGCAGGACGTGCTGAGATGCATGCAGATGGCGAAGGAGCGGTTTTCCGTGGACGACGACCGCGTATACCTGGGCGGCATTTCGATGGGCGGCTCGGGAACATGGCAGATGGGCTCACGCCATCCTGAGCTATTTGCCGCGATCTCTCCCAACCTTGGCGTCTTCGATTACCACGTCAATACCCCGGCGGACGAGGCCGCGAAGCTCAGTCCGCGCGACCTGTTCTTCTGGGAAGCGCAAAGCACGCTGGTACAGGTGGAATCCTTGCTGACCACCCCAATATTTGTCAACCATGGTGATGCGGATCCGGTCATCGACGTCGACCAGTCGCGCTACGCCGTCCGTATGCTGCAGCGATGGGGATACGACGTTCGCTACTGGGAGCACCCCGGAGGAGGCCATGGCGACTTCAACTCAGACCCTGAAGTGTTTCCGTGGCTCCTTCGCCATGTACGGGTGAGCAATCCGCCCAAGGTCCGGCTGCGGGCCGCGGACGTCAAGACCGCGTCGGCGCACTGGGTCAGGATTCTCCAAAGCACAGAGCCGTATCGGATGATGACCGCCGAAGCGGAGGTGGTTGGACCAAACCGCATCAAGCTCTCGACATCCAACGCGAGCGCGGTCGCCATCTCTCCAGCAGCGCCCTTGATCGACCCGTCAAAGCCCATTGCCGTGACATGGAACGGAGTGGACGAGCCGCCGGCAATGCTCGTCTCTGGCGCCGCGAACTTTTACGCGACGGATTACCGGCTCGCCCAGGGCGACAAGAACGCGACCATCGCCGGACCGCTAAACGATTTCACAAACACGCCGTTTG
This sequence comes from Capsulimonas sp., assembly GCA_025963815.1. GTDB lineage: Bacteria > Armatimonadota > Armatimonadia > Armatimonadales > Capsulimonadaceae > Capsulimonas. Next base: position 12,397 of record JAOQAA010000604.1, on the reverse strand, counting down.
CGATTGTTGTCGGCACACAATCGACCGATCGGTCGATGAACGCGGCGTGCCAGCAAATGGCCGACGATTTCGTCGCGCGCTGGCGGAAGGCGCAGCACTGCTCCCCGCGCGTTTTTGTCGACACGAAAGTCATGGACGAGGACATCGCGCGATACTCCTTGTATGTGATCGGCGGAGCCGACGCTAACGCGGTTACAGCCAAGCTGGCCAAGCAAGTTCCCCTTCAAGCCGGTCATTCTGAAATAACGATTGCCGGGCGCATTTTTGCCGCGCCGGACGACGCGGCCTATCAGGCGATCTTTCCCAACCCGCGAAACCCACAGCGGTATGTTCGTATTTGTGGAGCGGCTTCGGCAGCGGGGATGGCCGCGCTATCGCGCATCCCGGATGATGTCTACGATTTCGGCGTCATCGATTCGCGCACGGGAGAGCCGATCGCCTGTGGTGTTTTCGACGCGCACTGGCGATGTACCGATGCGGGGACCCTGCTTGACAAAGATGCGGCTCGATCAAACCCGACTGGGCCGCGCGCTCCATAACGTCCTGTCAGGCCATCAGACGCATATGTCCGTGGTGAGTGAAAGATTGAAAGTCATGAATAAATCAGGTCTCTTCCGCGTGGGGCTCGTCGCCGCAGCAGCGCTCGCTTGCTTGGCGCCGGCGTCCGCCGCGGATTTCTACGTCTCTCCAAGCGGCAGCGACTCCGCGCCCGGCACGCTGGTCAAACCCTTCGCCACATTGGCGCATGCTCAGAAAGCGGCGCGGCCTCTCACAGGAAAGAAACCCGTCACGATCAATCTGCGAGCCGGCGCGTATTATCTCAGTGCTCCGGTCGTTCTGACATGCGCGGATTCCGGCTCGAAGGCGGCGCCGGTAACCTACCAGGCGTACAAGGGGGAACAGGTAATCGTGAGCGGGGGGCGGCTTCTGCACCCCTCCTGGACGCCGTATCGCAACGGGATCATGAAGACGTCAGTCCCTGCGGACTGCGCCACCGATCAGCTCTTCGTCAACGGGCAGCGCCGTATCCTCGCCCGCTACCCCAACTACGATCCCAATCAGCCAATCCTCGGCGGCTATTCGGCGGACGCCTTCAGTTCGGAGCGCGCCAAACAGTGGGCCGATCCGGCCGGAGGGATCATTCACGCGATGCAGGCTATGGAATGGGGCGATCTCCGTTACCGGATTACCGGCAAGGATGCGGACGGCAATGTTACCTACGAAGGCGGCTGGCAGAACAACCGTCAGATGGGCATGCATCCCCAGCAGCGCTATGTCGAGAACATCTTCGAAGAACTGGATGCGCCGGACGAATGGTTCCTTAATACGAAGACCCACACACTGTACTACTATCCGCCGGCTGGCATCGATCTGAGCAAGGCGATCATCGAAACGGTTCGGCTGCGGTCGCTGATCGAGATGCGCGGGGACGAGGCGCATCCCGTGCGCTTTGTTCGGTTCAAGGGAATCACCTTCCGCCATACAACGCGGACCTTTATGGACAACAAGGAACCGATTCTGCGGTCGGACTGGACGATCTATCGCGGTGGCGCTCTTTTCTTCTCGGGCACGGAAAATTGCTTTGTCGAAAACTGCAACATCGAGCAAGTCGGCGGCAACGCCGTATTTGTCAACAACTACAACCGCCGCCTGACGGTCCGTGGATGCGATATTCCCGACGCCGGCTCTAACGGAGTAGCATTCGTCGGCGACCCTGAGGCCGTGCGGAGTCCATTGTTCGAGTATGGTCAGCGACACTACCTCGCCGAGATCGACCTCACTTCCGGTCCCAGAACGAACAATTATCCGGCCGAATGCCTGGTCGAGGACTGCCTGATCTGCCGCTCAGGGCGTGTCGAAAGACAAACGGCGCCGGTAGAGATCGATATGGCCGAGCGGATCACGGTGCGCCACTGCTCGATCTACGACGTTCCGCGCGCCGGGATCAATATCGGGGATGGCTGCTGGGGCGGACACGTAATCGAGTTCTGCGACATTTTCGACACTGTCAAAGAAACGGGAGATCACGGCTCGTTCAATTCCTGGGGACGCGATCGCTACTGGGGCCTGACCGGCGTCGATCCGAACAATGACGCCGACTGGAACACGCACACGAATCTGCCGTTCCTCGATGTGGTCGAGCCGATCACTCTGCGAAACACGCGCTGGCGGTGCGATCACGGCTGGGACATCGATCTCGACGACGGCTCATCGAACTACCATATCTACAACAACCTGTGCTTGAACGGCGGCGTCAAGAACCGCGAAGGTTATGGGCGAATCGTTGAAAACAATGTCATCGTCAACAACACGTTCCACCCGCATGTCTGGTATGCGCACAGCGGGGACGTCTTCCGCCATAACATCGTCTTCGTCGATGGCTACCGACCGGCGGGAATGCCGGCCGACCGTCCCTGGGGCTCGGAGATGGACAATAACCTGGTGGATCAGCCTGGCCTTAAAGAGCCTCATCCCGCTCAAGGACTCGCGGCGATGTCCCATCGCGACGCCGCATCTATCGTCGCGGACGCGCGCTTCGTCAATCCTGCGGCTGGAGATTTCCGGGTCGCCGGCGACTCGCCGGCGCTCGCGCTGGGGTTCAAGAACTTCCCAATGGATCAGTTCGGCGTCGTTAGTCTGCGCCTCAAGGCAATCGCCCGAACGCCTGTAATCCCGACGATTGCTGGTCAAACAAATGATAATAGCAATCAAGCGCCCGCAGCAGCTTCTAGTGTGTTGTTCGGCGCGCGTGTGCGCAATATCGTGGGGCTGGGAGATCGCTCGGTCTACGGTTTACCCGACGAAAGCGGCGTGCTGATATTGGACACTCCTCCAGGGAGCGCCGCGCATAAATTCGGCCTGCTCCCGAGCGACGTGATCATCGCCGCCAACAATCAGGCGGCGCCCACGATCACGGACCTGCTTAAGATCGTAGATCTGTCACAGGGCAAGGCGCTGCATCTGATCATCATACGCCAGCAGAAGAAAGTAGATGTGCGCATTGGCGTGTGAGCGATGATTTTAGAAATGGAGCCTGGAACGATGAACGTACCGACCTTAAATATCCCTGCATACCAGGACCCGGCCCAGCCGCTCGAATTGAGAATCGATGACCTGCTTTCGCGTATGACGATTGAGGAGAAGATCGAGTGCCTCGGCACGAATCCGTGTGTACACCGCCTTGGTGTCAGAGGGAGCGACCACATCGAGGGGCTCCACGGCGGCGCGCTGGGCGAGCCCGGGGGATGGGGCGGAGCCAATTCTATCCCGACAACCACGTTTCCCCAGGCGATTGGTCTCGCGCAGACCTGGGATCCCGACCTGATCCGACGAGCGGCGGCCGTGGAGGGATACGAAGCGCGTTACCTCTTCCAATGCGAGCGATACCAGCGCGGCGGGATTGTCGTACGCGCGCCAAACGCGGATCTCGGCCGCGATCCGCGATGGGGGCGCACCGAGGAATGCTTCGGAGAAGATCCGTATTTCAATGGGGTCATGACCCAGGAGTTCGTACGCGGCCTGCAAGGGGATCATCCCGACTACTGGCTGTGCGCCTCTCTGATGAAGCACTTCCTGGCGAACAGTAACGAGAACGGCCGTGAGAACTCGTCCTCCGACTTCGACGATCGGCTGTTTCGCGAGTATTACTCGGCGCCGTTTCGGATGGGGATCGAGGCTGGCTCGCGGGCGTTCATGGCCGCCTACAATGCGTACAACGGCGTCCCCTGCGCCGTCCATCCAATGCTCAAGGGGGTCGCCGTGGACGAGTGGGGGCAGGATGGGATCATCTGCACGGACGGCGGCGCGATGAAGCTCCTGATCTCGCACCACAAGTGGTGTGCGGACGATGTGCATGCAGTGGCTGCGGTCGTCAAGGCGGGCATCGGCCAGTTTCTGGACGACTACATCCCTGGAGCGCAGAAGGCTGTGGCGACCGGGCTGCTCACGGAAGCGGAAATCGACACCGCTCTGCGCGGCAACTTCCGGGTGATGGCTCGGCTCGGCTTGCTCGACCCGCCTTCGTGCGTTCCATACTCGCAGATCGGCGCGGCCGGGGAACCAGAGCCCTGGCTGTCGGATTCCCATCGGGCCGTCGCACGCGAGGCGACCGAGAAATCAATTGTCCTGCTGAAGAACGAAGGGAACACGCTTCCCCTTGATCCTGAGAATCTGCGATCGGTTGCCTTGATCGGCCCCAAAGCCGACGAAGTCCTGTTCGACTGGTACAGCGGCTCACCGCCCTATGCCGTGACTCCGCTGCAGGGCCTTCGCGAACGGCTAGGCCCGAAAATCGATGTGCGCTTTGCCGATGGCGAAGATATCGAAGCCGCCGCTGAGCTGGCGCGCGAGTGCGAAGTCGCCATCGTCTGTCTGGGCAATAATCCCGTTGGCGCCGGCGGCTGGGCGAAGGTCAATACGCCGGACGAGGGAAGGGAGGCCGTGGACAGGGAGTCGTTAGACCTCTCACCGGTTCAGGACGGGCTCCTTCGAAGGATTCATGGGGCTAATCCCAATACTGTCCTCGTCCTCATTTCGAGTTTCCCATACGCCATCGTCTGGGCGCAGGAGCATGTGCCGGCGATTGTACAGATGACGCATAGCAGTCAGGAGCAGGGAAACGCTCTCGCGGCTGCGCTTGTGGGCGACATCAATCCGGCGGGCCGCCTTGTCCAGACATGGCCGCGCTCCATCGAGCAACTGCCCCCGATGATGGACTACGATATCCGACATGGCCGCACCTACCTTTATGGGCAGGCCGACACGCTCTACCCGTTCGGCTATGGCCTCAGCTATACGGGCTTCGCCTATTCGGGCGTGCAAGTGAGCAGCCGTGTCATCGGTCCGGACGACTCCGTTGACGTCTCCGTCCGCGTCGCGAACACAGGGCTCCAAGACGGCGAGGAAGTCGTGCAGCTGTACGTGCGTTACCCGCACTCTCAGGCGCTGCGGCCTCAGATCGAGCTGAAGGGCTTTCAGCGCATCGCAATCCGCGCGGGCGAAACGAAGACGGTAACGATTTCGCTCTCCGCCAGTCAGTTCGCCTATTGGAACGGCGAGCGCGGCGGCTTCGTCGTGGAGCCGGGGCCGATACAGATACTCATCGGCAAATCGGCGGCGGATATCGTCCAGGAGACGACTATCACCATTGCCGACTGAGTTTGTCGCCCCACTCGCCAACGTGTCGCCTGAGCCATACGCCGTGACTGAAAGCCAGATACAAAACGTTAACATGAAAAAGATCATCCCACTCTGCATGCTCCTCTTGACCGTCGTTTGCGCGCAGCCGCCCGGAGTGCGGGCTGCCGCAGGCAATTCGTCGAGCGTATCGACAGACACCGTGATCGTCCCGGATACCGAATGGCGTCTGTGGCTGGATCGCAAGGCCGATTGGCGCAAGGAGCCGGCATTCCTGCCGGAGGACGTCCACCTTGCAAAGCTCGCGCCGCATCCCCCGACCGGCGGCTGGGCCGCCCTGTCCCCACAGGTCGCCAAAGCCGTAACCCTCCCGACGACCGTTGAACAATGCGACTGGGGCGTCGATGGCTTGCGGCCCTACAAAAACGAGTACTTCTACGAAGACCGCGATCACCAGCCAAGGAACGGCAACTATCTCGGCGTCTCCTGGTGGTGGCGCACGGTCGCCGTTCCCAAGAGCTTTTCTGGAAAGACGGCGATCCTGCATATCCGCGCCGCCAAGCAGCTTGCGGAGGTCTATGTCAACCAGAAGCTGGTCGGATACAATCTCGTTGCGGAGTCGGCTTTCGACTGCGATATCACAGACGCGCTCAAACCAGGAACCGACAATACGATCGCCATTCGGATTACCAATCCCGGCGGGCGTCTCGACTGGGGCGACTGGAGCACCGCAAATATCGGAGGAATGGGTATCTACGGCGGACATGCCTTCGGCGGTCTTGACCGGGGCGTGACGCTGACGGCGCATGGGCCGGTGCGGTTTAACGACGCCTGGGTGTTGAACACACCGGAGCCTCACACCATCGAGGCGCACGCGGTTCTCACCAGCGCGAATCGGGCGCTGACGAGAGGCGCCGTGATCGTCACGGTGATCGATTCGGCGACCGGCAAATCACTTGGCCGAGCAGCGGCCGAGTGTACGGTTCCGCCTCACGCCTCCCTGCCCATCGCCATCCGAGTCACGGCTCCCAACGCGAAGCTGTGGGATTTGGCGCATCCCAACCTTTATGTGGCGCGCTTCGAGTTTACCGGCGATCTCCGCGCCGCCGGAGCGAAACCCGGCGTGCGCGTTACCGACAGCCGGACGACTCCGTTCGGGTTTCGCTGGTTTGCACCCGCCAGCGTGGGCGGCAGCGCCGTTTTACGCTTGAACGGCGATCGCATACGCGTGTATAGCGCCATCAGCTGGGGGTTCTGGGGATTGAACGGCCTTTGGCCGACGCCGGAGTTGGCCCGCAAGGAAGTGACGACCGCAAAGAACCTTGGGCTGAACGCCGTGAACTTCCACCGCAATATGCCTCGGGCCGAATGCTTGGACGACGCCGACCGAATGGGTCTGCTCCGCTACGCGGAGCCAGGCGGCGGCATGACCCTCATCTGGAACAAGAAGGATACCGAGGATTCATTACAGCGCTACATGCAGGACAAGATCGTGCGGATGGTGCGCGACGCCCGCAGCCACCCGTCCCTCATGATGTATGTCGTGCAGAACGAGCTCGATGATGACACATACAAGCATCCGATTGCCGCCAAAGTCGTCCGACGCATCCACCAAGAGGACCCAAGCCGGGTCGTTTTGCTCAAGAGCGGCATCAACTCTCCTGGGGAGATGTGGATGGCGCCTTATGACGACACGCTGTACGTCGACGACGGAAAGGGCTATTCCGGCTGGTGGGACGCCCACACCGTGGGAACGCCCGATGCGTGGGTCGACGAAAACTACTGCGGCCCGAACGACTATGTCTACCGCAACACGGACCGGCGCGAGATTGTCGATTATGGTGAGATGGGCGGCAGCGGGGCGGCGGACAACCACGCGCTCATGATCCGCCAGATCAAGGCGGCCGGCGGCAAGAGCTACGACCTTCTGGACCATCAGGAGATCGACGCCGCCTACAACCGCTTCCTCGATCAGTACGGCTTCCGCGCAAGCTTCCCGACGAGCGATGCGCTGTATCGAAAGATTGGCGAGAAACAGTACGATTACTGGGCGCATGTGCTGGAGACCGCCCGGCTCAGCGATGAGACGGACTATCTGACCCTCAGCGGCTGGGAGACGACAGCCGTCGAGAACCACAGCGGCATTGTCGATAACCTCCGCAATCCACACGGCGACTCGCGCACGATCCGTGAGGCCTTGCGGCCCGTGATGCCTGACATTCAGCTGAGAACATCGGCGGTCGTGTCCGGCGCAGCGCCGACATACGATTTGTTCTTCCTGAACGAATCGCACCATCCAATATCCGGTCGCATCGAAGTGACCTTGCGGCGCCCGAACGGCAGGACGGAGATCCTTGGGCGCTATCCATTGCCGGCATATGCTCGGGACGTCTTCTCCTATCCGGTCGCCGCAGGGCTTGTCACGCCGCCGCTTACCGAAGCTGGCCAGTACGTGCTGACGGCGTCGTTAGGCCAGACGCACAACTGGCGCGCCATCAACGTGGTCAGCCTTAACCATCCGGTCATCGCTCCTGTCGCGGTGGCTGGCGGCTCGCCGGAGCTGACGGGCGACCTTGCAGCTATCGGTCAGCCAACGGCTGCGTACGCTGCCGACAAGCGATACGCCGCAGCCGTTTGCGCGCCGGCTCCGCAGGGCTCCCGAACCGAATCCGGTGCGCCAGTTGCAAACAACCTCGATCCAGAGCTCTATCGGTGGCAGCGATTTGGCCGGGAGGGCTTGGAGTTTCGGATCGCCGGGCTGCCCAACGGCCCGGCGAAGGTAACGCTTGGGTTCGATGAAGCCCACTTCGATCACGCCGGGGCGCGCGTTTTCGACGTCAAGGTGAATGGCAAGGCCGTGCTGAAAAACGTGGATGTCTACAAGCTCGCCGAAGGCAAAGATCGAGTCTGGACGACCACGATTGACACGCAGATCACGGACGGCGCGGTTACGGTCGCGCCGGGAACGGTGACGTCAGACAACGCGATGTTCAGCACAATCCGCGTCGACACTGGAACGCCCGCCCAAACCACCGCTGTCTACTTCGGCGACAAGCCTTATACCGCCAAGGACGGCGTCGTATGGGCGCCATATGTCTCGGCGGCCAAACTTCCGAGCGGTATTTTGGACCATGTGCGCGCCGGGATGGGGCTGCTAGTTCTGGCCGATCAAGAGAGCGACATTACGGGATACGCACACGAATTGGAAGCCGCCGGCGCGTTTCATTTTGACGGCCTTGTCGGCTCCTCGTTCGCGCCGTGGATGGGCTCGTGGTATATCGTCCGTCGACATCCCCTCTATGCCGGGCTGCCGCAGGATACCATCATGAAGAGCGACTATCAGGTTCCCGTGGGAAGCTCAAACGGGATCATTGCGACCGGCCCGAATATCGAATGGGTCACTGCGTTCAGCCGCGATCACAGCCGGACCATCGGCGCGGGCGATGTCATCGCGAAGCTAGGCAAAGGGCGCATCCTGTTCCACATCGTTCCCCGCATGAACACGCCTTTCCAGCGAAAGTGGCTGTCCAACGCCCTAACATACCTCTCAGGGACTACTCCATCACAATGAAAAAAATCCTTTTATGTCTCTCATTACTTCTGATCGGCACTATGGCGAAAGCCGCCGAAATGCGTGTGATTTCACCCGATGGCAAAATCACGTTCATCGTCTCGAATGCCGCCGGCTTACGGTATCGCCTTCAAGTGGACGGCAAATTGGTAGTCACGGATTCACGACTGGGATTGCAGTTCAAGAATGCGGAGCTGGGATCGGACACCCTGATCGTCTCCACGCAGAAGCAAAAGCACAAGGGGACCTGGGAGAATAATTTTGGCAAGCGCCGCGTGGTGTCCGATAATTGGAATCAAACACGGTTCACCTTGCAGGAAAAAGGGACAGACCGTGAGTTTGGGCTGATCGTGCGGGCGTATAACGATGGAGTGGCTTTTCGCTACGATTTGCCGATCGCTTCCGGGCTGGGCCAGTTCGTTCTGACCAAGGAACTCACCGAGTTCTGCTTCGCGAACGACTCTCGCAGTTGGCTGGGCACTGAATCGTCTTGCGCTGAGTGCCAGTATCCAGCGACCAAACTGAGCGAGATCCCGATGACCACTCATGAACCGTGGCGCAGCGGGCAGCCTTATTGGGGAGTTCTGCCGCTTGTGACTCAGACGCCCAGCTGCACGGTCGCCGTGGCCGAATCGGATTTGCTCGATTGGGCGGGGATGTTCCTTTCGGGAACGGGCAGCGCCGGAGTTACGGCTTCGCTCGCGTCGCGCACCGATGGCAATGGCTTGGTGGTTTCCAGCACGCCAACCCAAAGTCCCTGGCGGGTGTTAATGATCGGCCGTAAAAGCGCTGATCTTCTGAACTCAAATTTCGTTGCGACGCTTGCAACCCCTAATTCATTGGGAGATGTTTCCTGGGTTAAGCCTGGGGTAAGCTCCTGGGATGCTTGGTGGACCGGCGTCAACCCAAACTTGCCGCAATATACAGGATTAGAGGCGCGCGGAGACACCAATTCGGACAAAGAATATATTGATCTTGCGGCGAAAATGGGATGGTCATATCAGCTGGTGGATTGGTACTGGTATCAAGATGATCTCAGCCGGCCGTTACCGCACATCAATATTCCCGAACTGGTGAGCTATGCGGGGAGCAAAGGCGTCCGTTTGTTTCTGTGGATGCATTCGAAAGACGTGACGCGCGAGGGTTTCGACAAGGTCTTTTCCATGGCGACCAAGTGGGGATTTGCCGGCGTAAAAATCGATTTTATGAACAGCGATAGCCAGGAAACGGTGCAATGGTATGTTGCGGCCCTCAAAGCGGCCGCCAAACATCAACTGATGGTTGATTTCCATGGCGCTTATAAGCCCACCGGTTTGTCGCGCACCTATCCGAACCTGATCACTCAGGAGGGGGTGCTGGGCAACGAATACAATAAACTTGGCTACTCATGCACCCCTCAACACACGGCGACGTTGCCCTTCACACGCGGCCTGCTGGGGCCGATGGATTTCACGCCGGGCGGTTTCCTCAATCGCCGCCCGGCGGATTTCAAGCTCACATTTCCCGCGGAGGTGATGGGCACGCGCGCTCGACAGCTGGCGATGACGGTAATTTACCAGAGTCCGTTGCTCGTGATGTGTGATAGTCCGGCCAATTACTCCGGCCAGCCAGGCGTCGAGTTTCTTCGGGCCTTACCGACGACATGGGATGAAACCGTCATTCTGGGCGGAGAGATCGGCCAATACGTCGCCCTTGCGCGGCGATCTGGGAATCGTTGGTATTTGACCGCGATGAATGGCGATACAATCAGCCATATCACCCTGCCTCTGAATTTTCTAGGCAAGGGCAAATGGAAGCTCCATAGCTTCAGTGATTCTTTGGAAGCGGACGCACCGGCCACTGCGATCAGTGAGACAACCACCACCGTGAATTCCAAGACTCTCCTGCCCGTTACGCTGTCGGCGGCGGGAGGATACGCCGCGATTTTAAGCGCAAAGTAACCTGCGAGCGATGGATCGCCCGAAACTCGAACTTCCGTTACGGATTTAACAAAGGCCATACATCTCGATGATGAAACTCAAGCTCGCGCTTTCGCTGCTGATGATGGGCTCGCTTGCGCCCGCCGCGATGGCGGGCGACCCATACAACGATCATATGTTTCCGGCGGCTCCAAGCGCGAAGCCGGCGATCGATTTCGACAGCCGTGGATTTTTGATCCATGGCAAACGGACATTCTTGGTGTCGGCGGGCATGGAGTACGCGCGCGTGCCGCGCGCGCTCTGGCGCGACCGGCTGCTGCGCCTGAAGCGGGCGGGGTTCAACTGCGTCGAGATGTACGTTTTCTGGAACTATCACGAGCCGAAGGAGGGACAGTTCGACTTTTCCGGGGACCACGACCTGAACGCCTACTTGAGGCTCGTCAAGCAGATGGGGATGTACGCGATCGTGCGCGTCGGGCCGTACTGCTGCGCGGAGTGGGACAGCGGCGGCTTCCCGATTTGGCTTCGGTTCAAGCCAGGTTTGCGCGTGCGCGAGGACAACAAGCCGTTCGAGCTCGCCGTGGACAACTTCTTCGACAAGCTGATCCCGATCGTCACGGCCAATCAGATCCACCGGGGTGGATCGGTCATCCTCGTGCAGCTCGAAAATGAGTATCCGCTTGGCTGGACCCACGTTCCGAGTCAGGGGTATGGGACCGATATCTCCAATAGCTACTTCCAGAACCTTCACGATAAGGCGGTCGCGCTCGGCGTCGAGGTTCCCTATTTTTTCAGCGGCATGCATCACGGCAGCGCCCCCGGAGAGTACAACGGCGGCAAGCCTCTGGACGATCCCACGCGCCCGAATCCCTGGATCACGACCGAATTCTGGAGCGTCTGGTTTTCCAAGTACGGCCAGCCCGCATCGGATTCATCCGAGTATGGTTCCGAGGCGGCCACCTACAGCCGGCGCACCTGGCGCATTCTCGCCAACGGCGGCAACGGTTACAACTACTACATGGCGCACGGCGGGTCCAACTTCGGGTACGCCAACGCCGATGTGGGCGCGGCGTCCTACGACTACGGCGCGCCGGTCGGTCAGGCGGGAGACCTGCGGCCGACTTATTATGAATTCAAGCGCGCGGCGCTCTTTGCTCGCGGCTTTCAGGAGATCCTGGAAAACAGCACAAACGATCCGGACGGCGGCAAGGATGTCTCCACGAACCCGGCGGTGAATGTCCTCACCCGCGTCAGCCCCGCCGGGACGATCCAGTTCCTGGACAACCCCGCGAAGACGGCGGCCCAGACCCAGGCGCGGCCGCCGCGAGCGAGCGGCTTCTCGGAATCGGAACCGCTCACCCTCGCGCCGGGCGAGGTATTGCCGGTCGTCAGCGGCTTCGCTCTTTGTCCGGGCGTGACGCTGGCTTGGGCGCCGACGCGCATCCTGGGAATCGCGAGGCAGGGCAAAACGACGACCCTCGTGATCCATGGCGCGCCGGGTACGCCCGCCGAACTGCACTTCGCCGGAATGTCGCCGCTGCGCTCTGGCGGCGAGGCTGGCCTGGACCTGAAGGTCGAGGGCTCGGCCGGGCTCGCTTACAAGGCCAAGTTCGCCGCCGGCGCGCCGCGCGTGGTCACGTTCTCGGCAGCGGGCGGGTCCATCGTCCGGATTCTCAGCATCAGCGATGCGCTCGCCGCGCGGACATGGTTCGTGGAGGACGGCCCCGCGACCGATGTGGTCTGCGGTCCGGCCTATGTCGGCGAATTTGCG
>JAOQAA010000595.1 GCA_025963815.1 Capsulimonas sp. | reverse complement strand
ATGGGCCTGTCGCTGCGTGAGGATGACCGCGAAGGGCGCGCTATCGAGTTCTACACGCTGCTTTCGCAGTTCCATTTCACGTCGGCCACTCCCACTCTGTTTAACGCCGGCACGCTGCATTCTCAGCTTTCGTCGTGTTATCTGACCACGGTACCAGACGACCTTGGCGGCATCTTCTCCAGCATTCGGGACAACGCGCTGCTTTCCAAGTGGGCAGGCGGTCTCGGCAACGACTGGACCGGCGTGCGCGCCCTTGGCGCGGAGATCACGGGGACGGGCGGTAAAAGCCAGGGCGTCATTCCCTTCTTAAAAGTCGCGAGCGATACCGCCGTCGCGGTCAACCAGGGCGGCAAGCGCAAGGGCGCCGTCTGCGCGTATCTGGAAACGTGGCATTTGGATATCGAGCATTTCCTGGATCTGCGCAAGAACACGGGAGATGATCGACGCCGCACGCACGACATGAATACGGCGAACTGGATCCCCGACTTGTTTATGCAGCGCGTCGCCGCCGGCGGCCAGTGGACGCTGTTCAGCCCGAACGACGCGCCGGACCTGCACGACACCTACGGCGCGGCCTTCGAAGCCCGTTATACTGAATACGAGCGGCAGGCGGACGCCGGGAAGATCGCCCTCTTCAAGCGCATCCCGGCGCTGGATCTCTGGCGCAAAATGCTCGCCGCCCTGTTCGAGACCGGCCACCCCTGGATTACATTCAAGGACCCTTCCAATGTCCGTTCACCCCAGCAGCACGTCGGCGTCGTCCACAACTCCAACCTCTGCACGGAGATTTTGCTCAACACGTCCGACGAAGAAACCGCCGTCTGCAACCTCGGCTCCATCAACCTGCAAGCGCACCTCACGGACGGCGCCCTCGACCACGCCCGCCTGCAAGCGACGATTCAAACGGCCGTCCGCATGCTCGACAACGTGATCGACATCAACTACTACCCAACGCCCCAAGCGAAGACGGCCAACCTGCGCCACCGCCCGGTCGGCCTCGGCGTGATGGGCTTCCAGGATGCGCTCTACACACTTGGAATCAGCTACGCCAGCGACGCCGCCGTCCTATTCGCCGACCAGAGCATGGAAGCCATCTCCTACTACGCCTTCCTGGCGTCTTCGGACTTGGCCGCACAGCGCGGCGCTTACCCAACCTACTCAGGATCGCTGTGGGATCAAGGCTTATTGCCAATCGACACCATCGATCGCCTGCAAAAAGAACGTGGCTCCGAAGTCCTGATGGACCGAAGCAGCACGATGGACTGGAGCGTCGTCCGCAACGCGATTGCGCAAAACGGTATGCGCAACAGCAACGTCCTCGCCATCGCGCCGACAGCCACGATCTCCAACATCGTCGGCGTCAGCCAATCAATCGAACCAACGTATAAGAACCTCTACGTCAAAAGCAATCTCAGCGGCGAATTCACTCAGGTCAACGCCCCGCTCGTTAACGACCTCAAGGCGCTCTGCCTCTGGGACGCCGAGATGCGCGACGATCTTAAGTACTTCGACGGCTCGCTTCTAGAAATCGAGCGTATCCCGCAAGAAATCCGCGACCGATACCGCACGGCGTTCGAGATCGACTCTCACTGGATCATCGAGTGCGCCAGCCGCCGTCAAAAATGGATCGACATGGGCCAATCGCTCAATCTCTACATGGACCAGCCTAGCGGCAAGAAACTCAGCGAGATGTACTTCCTCGCCTGGGCCAAGGGCCTCAAGACGACCTATTACCTGCGCACCGTCGCCGCTACCCAGGTGGAGAAATCCACCTTAGACATCAACCGCCGCAGCATCCAGCCCCGCTGGATGAAGAATCAGAGCGCCTCCGCCGATATCCAGGTCGAACGCGCCCCAGAAACATGCACGCTCGGCGCCGAGTGCGAGGCTTGTCAGTGATTTAGGCCCTATTCCCCCGGCGCCTTCGTGACCTATTCCCCCGGCGCCTTCGTGACCTATTCCCCCGCGCTTTAGCGCGTTTCCCCCTTTTCCCAGCAAGGCCCTTCGGGCGGGAAAAGGGGTGTTAGTTACTGCTGTCCAGGCGAGTGTTCCGTGTTGTGAAAAGAGTTTTCAGAGAGCCGAAATTCTTTGTAGGCAGCGATAAGATTCGCCTGGATGATAATTATCAACACCCCTTTTTCCCCGCGAAGCGGCTTGCTGGGAAAAGGGGGAAACGCGCTAAAGCGCGGGGGAATAGGTCACGAAGGCACGGTGGAATAGGTCTGGCAGAAACATCTCCCAAGGAACCCCAAATGAATTACACCGAAACCGTCATCCCCACCATCGCCGAACCCGCCGCCGCGCCCGCGCGCAAGCGGCTGATCAATAGCAGCCAGGTGGACGTCAACCAATTGATGCCACTCCAATACCACTGGGCCTGGGAGCACTACGTCAACGGATGCGCCAACCACTGGATGCCGACCGAAGTCTCAATGGGCGCGGACATCGCGCTCTGGGGTTCGAACGGCCTGACCGACGCCGAACGGCTCGTCATCCTGCGTAACTTGGGCTTCTTTTCCACCGCCGAAAGCCTCGTCGGGAATAACTTGGTGCTGGCGATCTTCAAGCACATCACCAACGCCGAATGCCGACAATATCTCTTGCGGCAGGCGTTTGAAGAGGCCGTGCATACACACACGTTCTTGTACATCGTTGACAGCCTGGGGCTGAGCGAGCGGGAAGTGTTCAATATGTACCGGGAAGTCCCGGCCATCACGCGCAAGGACGAGTTTGAAATGGCGCTGACCGCCGATGTACTCGATCCGAACTTCACCACGGAGACCTTTGAAGGCGGCCAGAAGTTCTTGGAG
>JAOQAA010000567.1 GCA_025963815.1 Capsulimonas sp. | reverse complement strand
GGCCACTCTGTTCACATTCTCCTCCGCAAATTCCAATGCGGCTCCCGAGAAAAACTTCTTCACCCAAAACTATACGGGAACGCGGGCGGACTTCACGGGAAATGTCGGCTATGAGTTTGTCCCTGAGACGAAACTCACGGTGACAGCCCTCGGGCGCTCCGTCAGCGGCGGACGCCTCCAGAAGACGCATCAAGTGACGCTGTGGGACACGGTGACGGCAAAACCGCTGGCGACGGCGACGGCGACGGTCTCAATGACGTCCAAGGTGGACGCGCTGGGTTATGCGTTCCAGCGACTGGCCCATCCTCTGTTATTGGCGAAGGACCACCGGTATCGAATCACGTCCAGCGAGATGCAGGGCGGCGACCCCATGATGGAGGTCGCGGACGTCACGAAACACGCGGGCGTCGCTACGGTGGGGACAGGCGTTTACGGCGCGGGCGCTGCTTATCCCTCGGCGAAGTACGGCGGGGATGAGCAAGGTTACGGCGTGCCGACGTTCTACTTTGACACAGCGGGGGTGAAACCAGCGCTGCTCAAGGCCGCCAACCATGGGACCGCACCGCTGATCCGCGATATTCCGACCGGATATCTGCTGCAATGTTCGTTTCTCTCCCCGCGCCCCTATTGCTGGCAAGGAACGGACAGTCTGCTGTCCGGCTGGGAAGTGGACAAGAGCGGTGGAAACTATGCATTTCATCCGACCTGTCTCTACCCAGATGGCTTCGCATTCCACAGCGATTGGTTCAAGCTCATGGACACAAACACCGGCGCCGCCGTCACCCTCAAGCATCAGATCGCACGGCAGACGACGGGGCAGATGACGCTGGAGTTCCGCTTCAAAATGACGAAGCGGATGGACGGCGCGCGCTGGCAGCTGCGCGATCTCCAGCAATCCGCCATGGGGCTGGTAACGGCCGGCGGCAATCTCTGCTGGGAGAACGGGAAGGCGCTGGCGCCGTACGAGATCAACCGTGAGTATGGCGTGAAAGTGATCGCCAACATCGCCGCGCACACGGCGGATGTGTTCGTGGACGGCTCCTTAAAAGCGAAGAGACTACCATTCGTACACTCGGTCAAGTCGCTCGATTACTTCTTAGTGAAAACCGGCGGGACGGCGACTGGGGAGATGTTTCTGAGTCCGGTCAACATCTACAAAGGCTACGCGGTGAACGAAACGTTTGTCGCCTCCGGCGTCGGTAAGGCGCCGGCGGACTGGAGTGTCCACAACGCCAGAGTGCTGGAGTTCGAATGCGGTACGAAGCCCGACATCTTTAGTCTCAAAGTAACGGGCGCGGCGACAAAACAGTTCACTCCCGCACATGGGCGAATGGTCTTCGAATGCCGATTTCTGCTGCCAGTCAAAGCCAACGGCGCGCGGATCGACTTGGGCGGCGTCAAGCTCCCCGAGTTGTCCAACTATCGACCGAACCTGTGGTACATGGCCAAAGTAATTACCAACCCAGGAATGAAGATGGCGGAAATCTTCATCAACGGCAAGCCGACCCCGACACGGGTCGCATGGACGAAACCCGTGTCCACCGTGCGCTTTGCCGGCAATCTTTGGGTGGACGACGTACAGGTCTATCCCTGGCGGGACTATCCGGCCGACTATGTGCCGGCGCCAAAGCCGACGCCGGCGAAGTCACCCTACGCACTCGGCGTGCAAAGCTGTAATCTCTGGCGCGAAGGGACCGCGTACGCCGGATGGGATTACGTCTATCCGTACCGCGACAAGCGAAAGCCCTATTTAGGATGGTATGACGAAGGCAGCCCCGAGGAGACCGACTGGGAGATCAAGTGGCAGGTCGAACACGGCGTGACATTCGAGCAGCACTGCTGGTACCGGCCGAACAACGCCATCAATCATCCCATCAAGGACGGCGTGCTGGATCAGGGGATCATCAAGGGACTATTCAATGCGCGGTACAGCAAGATGGCGAAGTTCACCATCATGTGCACCGATGAAGGCGCGTGCGAAACCAATCCGCAAGACTGGCGCGACAACATCATTCCCTACTGGATTGAGTATTTTTTCAAAGATCCGCGCTACTTCAAGGTCAACGGCAAGCCAGTCGTCTCGATCTACTCTCTGAGCAACTGGCAGCGAATGTTTGGAAGTGATGCGAACTGCCGTCAAGCCATCTCGGCTCTGCGCGTCGCCTGCAAGCAGGCCGGCTTCCCCGGCGTGATCGTGCTGATGGAGCATCGCGGCGCGGACCGTAACGTCCTGCGAACGATGAAGGACATCGGCGTCGACGATTGTTATTCCTACACCTGGGGCACACCGGACGTAAATGCGCAGCGCAACGCCAACATCGCCCAGCGCGACGCCGCCGCCTCGGTAGGATTTCACATGCTGCCAAGCATCTCAATGGGATGGGACCGGGAAGCCTGGGGCGTGCATGACGGCGGCTGGGCCACGGCAGCCGACTACCAATCTTTGGCCCAATGGACCAAAGATCAGTTTATGCCGAGTCTGCCAGCGGATTCGCTGGGCCGTCATATTGTGATGCTCGCCAACTGGAACGAGTTCGGCGAAGGCCATTTCCTGATGCCCTCGACATTGACCGGCTTCGGATATTTGGATGCTCTGCGCACGGTCTTCACGCCTGGCGGCGCCCATCACGACGCCGCGCCGAACACGCGGCAAAAGCGGCGTTTCACCGCATTTTTTCCGAAGGATTGACTCAAACCTGTTCCGGGACTATGCGCGGGCCGAGTTACGCAATCCATCCATTCAGCCTCTCTGTGCCTGAGCGAAAGTCCTAAAGAATGAAACGAACTTTACCCACACTCATCACGCTTTTCGCAGTGACCGTTGCCCGCGCGTCTGATATTGCAACTACTTTCCATTTCAACCCGTCCTTGAGTCAGGAAGCGAACCCGATCGTGGCTCAATTCGGCGCAGGTGCATCCACCATGGTGCTGACGAACGTGGTAGGGGTATTTGTGTTTCTTTTTGTGCCGCTCTTCTTCTACTGGCGCTTTCCCTCCACTCCGTTGCAATCGATTCCCGCCAACGTCCGGGAGTTTATTTGCCTCCAGCTTTATGGGCGCCTTCTTCTAACACGTGAGTTCTTCCGCGCTATCCTCTTGGGCGTGCCGCTCCCCAAGAATTGGCTACAGATCCTTCGTTTCCTGGGCATCGCACTCCCATGGACAATGGTATTCGGCAGTTTTCTCGAGGTCTTTGCATGGTGGGCCAGTTGTTCTTGGCATTGGCGCGGCTACGGGCAATTCCGCGCTGTGTTTGCTATCGGCGGGTACCCGACCGTGGACCTCATCCTCTGCGTGGCTTTTTTCTTTATGGTTTCTTTCCAGTATTTTCGAGGCGAGTTCTCGTCATTCCGAAATGACCGCAGCACCTAACCATACGGTGAGCTGGTGGTCGTGAGATGGCGGGAACAAAGAGGGGCGTTGACCGATCCTGGTACTCGCCAGCGTCTGCGGTGTCTCTAGTTTGGCGAACTGACGATTACGCCGAATTCGGCGACTTAGTCGGCAAACGGGGCCACTATAGCTCATTACATTCTACATCTGCTTCTTCGGATGGAACTGGGCGCGGTACTGGCTTGGCGTCAGGCTGACCGACGCGCGAAAGACGCGGGAGAGGTGGGCGTGGTCGCTCAATCCACATTCGAGAGCGACCTGTGTGATGGGGAGATTTGAGTTTTGTAGGCTGGCCTTGGCGTGCTCCAGACGGACGTGACGAATGTAGTCTCGCGGCGTGCGTCCCATGACGGCGGAGAAGACCTCCGTGAAGTGGTCCGGCGAGAGGTACACCATTTTCGCGATCTCGTTGACCCGCAGGATCGATGCAAAGTTCTCGTCGATAAAGCGTACGGCGGTCGCCACGGAGTTTTCGTTCAGGGATCGGCGGCTTGGCGTCAAGCCATTGGCGCCGCCATAGGCTTCATAAAGGCGCGACAGGCGGATCATGAGCCGCAGCATCAGCGCGCGCACCAGGACCTTGCGCACAGGTCCGGAGGAATTCGCCTCCCGCATGATTTCATCCAGATCGACGGAAATACCGCTCAGCGTATCTGGTCCTAAGTGCAGCCAGCGCGCGCCGCGCTCTTCCCCATCCGGACTTTCCTGTACGGCAGGCTCAACAAACAAGGGCTGAAACCCAGGCGTCTCCAGCAGCGCCTCCAGCATTTCCTCATCGAAGAGGGCCGGCGAAAAGTGGATCGTCGTCGCGACCAAATCGTGGCAATCCACAAAACGATGGGTAGCGCCGACGCCTAAAAGATAGACGTCGCCACGGCAGATCGCATATTTTTGATCGTCGACGATGTGCGTCCCGCGCCCCGACATCACAAAATAGAGGGAGAGAAAGTCTTTGTGCCGCTGGATCTGCCAGCCAGGCATGACAGGCTCCGCAATAATCAATAAAGGGATTTGAAAATGAGGGTCATCTCCATAATAGCTCTTGACGTTTTCCGCCATGGAGTACTCACGTATCTCAGCCGGAAGTTCATTAGTAGGCCTCATAAGTTCATTATAGTCACAAAGCCCCACAAAGAATCATGCAATCCCGGAGTTCTATACATTTGCCCCGGAACCGTCAAAGCCCTGGACGCAGCGCCATGATAAAATGACACGTGCTGCAGAACAGATCTCATACCGCAGCACTTAGCGCCGATGTCATACATAAGGAATCATGAAATTGAAAACAAAAGGCTTTACGCTAATTGAGCTTCTAGTTGTCATCGCAATCATTGCGATACTCGCCGCAATTCTTTTCCCTGTCTTCGCCAAAGCGCGCGAAAAGGCGCGCCAGATCACTTGTGCTTCGAACGAGAAGCAGCTTGGCCTTGCGTTTATGCAGTACAGTCAAGACAATGATGAGATGTATCCCCAGGGCCTGCCGTCCGCGAATGGGAACGGCAATCGAGGCGGCGGCTGGGCCGGTCAGATCTATCCCTATGTGAAGAGCACGGGGGCCTTTAAGTGTCCCGACGACTCCACGGCGCCCCAGGGCAGCCGCGTTCCGGTTTCTTACGCTTATAACTTCCTTGTTGGCGAGGCAAGTAATTACACTTACGGACCGTCAAACGTCAATGCGCCAGGCGGAGCCATCGCGGCGATCAATGCGCCGGTAATGACCATCCTCCTTGTCGAGGTGCAGAACATCGACGCGACCATCACCAGCCCAACCGACTATATCGGCGGACTGTCGTCGCTGGCGACAGACGGAACCAACCTTCTGGGCTACGATGGCGGCGACAACATGCAGTGCTGTAATAGTTCCGCCCTCGGCAATGCAAAGCTTTCGACCGGACAGCAGCTTGGCTGGACAGCGACCGCAAACGCCAACCAGTTTTCCGGGCCCAATGGACGTCATACCAACGGAGCAAATTACCTGCTGGCCGACGGTCACGTGAAGTTTTACCTGCCGACAAACGTCGCGACATTCAATGACGGGACTCACATCTACTACGGTCAGTAGAACGGACTAACTTCGCGGCCCATGTCTTCTGGACACGGGCCGCGTTTCTTTTTTTTGCGCTTACGTTACAATCCATGAAAGCCAACAATGACGCATAAGAAGCCGCGTATTACCCGACGCACCTTTTTGAACCTGACGCTCGGCGCCGGCGTCGCCGTCTCCGCCGGTCAGTTACTCCACCGCTGGGAGGATGAAGTTTACGCCGAGACGCCGGCGCCAACTAAGCCGCCAGCGCCAGCGAAACCGGGCTGGCAGGGGCCGATGGGAGTCGAGCGCGTCGCGCGCGAGGTCCCGCTGGGCTATCAGTCTCCGGACGCACCGGCGGAAGACACTGTCCGCTGGGTCCAAGTCGATCTGAAATCGGTGCGCAAGATCGACGCGGTCAAGCTGTTCCCCTTCGGCTACAGCCTGCTCAGCAGCGGCGCCGCCGACGGATTGCCGCAGCGCTTCCGCATTGACGCTTCCGTGGAGCCCGATTTCCACTCCCCCATGAATATCGCGGACTTTACAAGCGTGGACTTTCCGGAATCCGTCGACGAGGTCGGAGCGTTTCACGCCTCGAAGATCGACGCCCGATACATTCGCGTCACCGTCACTCGCACCCGCCGCAAACAGTTTCAGCTTTCAAAACTGGAAGTCTGGTCGGGGCCAACGGATGCGGCCGAAGGCTGTGCTGTATCGGAATCGACGCGCGGCAGCCTTGGCGTGATCGCACTCACTCGCCCGCCGCGCCCGCAGGGCGAAGGCGTCGTCACGGACAACCCCGGCAACGTTATCCCGGTCGCAAAGTGGAAACCCGTCGCCGATAAGGCGCATACGCCTACCACGGGCGTGCGACTCGAAGGCGGCGTTTTTCAAACGGCGATGGAGCAGAACATCGCGTATCTGCTCAATACCTTCTCCGCAAACGAACTGCTTCGCCCCTTCCGCGAGCGCGCCGGAAAGCCGATTGGCGAAGTAACGCGCCAGCCTATCGGCTTCTGGGACACGGACCTTCCCGGGTCGAACGCCGGACGCTTTCTGATGGGCGCCGGCAACACTCTGCGCTGGATCGACCACCCCAAGCTCAAGGCGCGCATGGACGAAATCGTGGACGGCATCGCCGAATGCGCCCGCCCCGACGGCTACCTCATGGCGTATCCCCCGGAAAGCATGTTCTACAGCGAACGCGGTGGTTACACACGCGCCTGGGTCACCCATGGTCTGATTGAGGCGGGCTTCGCGGGAAACCCCAAAGCCTTTAAATTGCTGCGCGGTTTCTATGATTGGTTCAACAAGTGTGAATATCTGCCGGAGATGCTTCGCCGCGCCGGGCAGGGCGTTCAGGGACAGATCGCCAGCACGCGGATGTACTTTACGCCGGTGGGGAAACCCGAGGACTTGCAAGTCGCGCAGCGATACTATCAGGAAAACTACTGGATGAAGCAGCTCGCCGCACGCGATCCAGAGGCCATCTGGAAGTACCCTTACGACCACCCACACTGCTATTTGCTCACATCACTGGAGCCGATTCTGGATCATTACCGGGCGACCGGCGCGAAGCGTTACCTCGACGCCGCCGCCGGAGGCTGGGACCTCTATCACGACAACTGGCTGCACGTCGGCGGGACAATCGCGATCTGCGAAGGCCCTGAATACCCGCCTCAGTCGTACTACCTCCACAATGCGACC
>JAOQAA010000545.1 GCA_025963815.1 Capsulimonas sp. | reverse complement strand
GAGGGGGCCGGGGTGAGGGCCAATCTGTCCAATAATCAGCAATAATATTGATTAGACAATATTCTCAAGCACAGGAGCCTCGCCCCTTGTCACAATACACTATCGGCCTTGACTACGGCACCAGTTCGGTCCGGGCGGTCCTCGTCGACATTCAGTCCGGCGCGGAGCTTGCGTCGTCGGTCTTCCCCTACCCGCACGGCGTCGGCGGGGTGCTGATCGACGCCCGCGATCCGGATGTCGCGCGTCAGCATCCGCGCGATTATCTGGACGGCGCGCAGGCGGTCATCACGGACGTTCTCGATCAGGTGAAAAACCGCGAGGGGTTTTCCGCGAGCCAGATCATTGGTCTGGGTGTGGACACCACGGGATCAACGCCGATCCCGGTGGACTCCCATGGGACGCCGCTGGCGCTGACGCCGGAGTTTGCCGACAATCTTGCGGCGATGGTCTACCTCTGGAAGGATCACACGGGACATGCCGAAGCCGCGCAAATTACCCAGACGGCGTCTGAAATACGGCCGCAGTATCTGCTGAAGTGCGGTGGGGTGTATAGCGCCGAGTGGTTCTGGTCCAAGATCCTGCGCTGCCTGCACGCCAACCCCGAAGTCTTCGACGCCGCATACACATGGGTGGAGCACGCCGACTGGCTGCCCGCCGTGCTCACCGGTACGGCGCACCCGGACAAACTCAAGCGCGGTATCTGCGCCGCCGGGCATAAGGCGATGTTTCATCCCCTCTGGAACGGCTATCCCGACGCCGAGTTTTTGGCGGCGCTCGATCCCAAAATGGCGCGTATCGGCGATAGTCTGCCGAATGTCGCCTATACAGTCGGACAGGTGGCGGGAACGCTGACGCTGGAGTGGGCGGAGCGGACAGGACTGAGCGAAGGAATTCCCGTTTCCGTCGGCGCGTTCGACGCACACCTGGGCGGAATCGGCTCCGGCATCAAGCCAGGCGCCTTGGTCAAGAATATTGGGACTTCGACGTGCGACATGATGATCGCGCCGCTGGATCAAGAACTCGCCGACATCCCCGGCCTCTGCGGCATCGTCCCCGAGTCCATCCTGCCGGGCTACTACGGCCTGGAGGCCGGGCAGTCGGCGGTGGGCGATATCTTCAACTGGTTTGTCAACGGCGTTCAACCGGGCGGCCTGGGTCATGAAGAATTGACCGCGCTCGCGGACCAGCTGGCGCCCGGCGAAAGCGGCCTGCTCGCGCTGGACTGGCATAATGGGAACCGCACGGTGCTGGTCGATCAGCGCCTGACGGGCGCCGTGCTCGGCCTGACCTTGCAGACGACACCCGCCGAGCTGTATCGCGCCTGGATCGAGGCGACGGCGTTTGGCGCGCGCGTGATCATGGAGCGGTTTGAAGAGTACGGGCAGAAGGTCGAGCAGATCATCAACTGTGGCGGGATCTCCGTCAAGAACCCGATGGTGATGCAGATCTACGCCGACATCATGGGCCGACCGATTGCCATCTCACGGTCCACGCAGACTGCCGCGCTCGGCTCCGCCGTCGCCGCCGCGGTCGCCGCCGGAGCGTTCCCCGGCTTCGCCGAGGCGACCGACAAGATGACCGCGCTCAACCCGCGTATCTTCACGCCGACCCCCGAGAGCCAGAAGGTCTACAATCGTATCTTCGCGCAGTACCAGAATATCCACGACGCCTTCGGCGTGCGCGGCGCATCCGGCGACTTGTTCGGCGTGATGAAAGAACTGCTTGCGATCCGCGACGAGGTGCGCAATGTCTGACTCCGCAATCATGCAGCTCAAGCAGGATGTTTACGACGCCAACATGGCGCTCGTGCAGTCAGGGCTGGTCGTGCTCACATGGGGCAACGCCAGCGCGGTGGACCACGAGCGCGGCGTCGTCGCGATCAAACCCAGCGGCGTTGCTTACGACGCGCTCATGCCGGAGAATATCGTTCTGGTCTCGCTCGAAACCGGAGAGCCACTGCCGGGTGAGACGATGCGGCCGTCGTCGGACACCCCCACCCACGTCCATCTCTACCAGCAGTGGCCCCAGATCGGCGGCATCGCGCACACCCATTCGCGCTACGCCACAAGCTGGGCGCAGGCGTGCCGCGAAATCCCCTGCTATGGCACGACACACGCCGATACGTTTTATGGCTCCGTCCCTCTCGCACGCCCGCTGACGCCCGAGGAGATCGACGCCGCCTATGAACTCAACACGGGAGTATTGATCGTCGAACACTTTCGTGAGAACGATCTCGATCCCAGCCATGTCCCCGGCGTCATTCTCTCCTTCCATGCCCCATTCGCCTGGGGCAAAACGGCCGCCAAGGCCGTGGAGCACGCCATCGTGCTGGAGGAAGTCGCCCGCCTCGCCCTGATGACGGAGCAGATCAATGCGCAGGCGGAAACAACGCCGCAGTCGATCTTGGACAAGCATTTTCGGCGCAAGCACGGGGAGAACGCGTATTACGGACAGCCGAAATAAAGCTTTATTTCAACTATTGACACGTCGCGCTCATTCCGTTATAATGCAAAAGTAGCAATAGTCATTCTTTCACGAAGTATCCCCCACACAACTCTGTCCCGGGCTTAGGAGCAATATGAGATCTAAACGTTTAAACAAATCACGATCAATGGTCGCGGCCTCCGTTTTCTTCAGTCTGTGCGGGGCCGCAGCCGTTCAGGCGCAGGACACGCTCGCCGGATATTGGCCGCTGGACGACATGTCGGGCACCACGGCCGCCGACGCTTCGGGGAATGGTCGGAACGGGACCTTGCAGGCGGGAGGCTGGACGTCGGACGCGAAGGTCGGGAAATCCGCGCTGTCGCTGGACGGCCATGGCGGCGTCGATGTTGCGGACACCGTGATCGACACCAGCAAAAGCTTTACCGTCTCGGCGTGGGTCAAGCTGAGGAGCACGGAAGGGTTTCAAACGTTCGTCAGCGTGGATGGCGAGCGGGTCAGCGGTTTTTTTCTCCAATTGCGATCTTCGGGCAACTTCGGGATGACGCGAATCGAAGCCGATAATCCGGACGCCCGGGGTGTTGTGGCCGGATCATTGGAGCAGGCCGAGCCGAATGTCTGGTATCACCTGATCGGAGTTCATGACGCCGAAGCCAAGACGATCCAGCTCTATGTGAACGGCGTCCTTCAAGACACGGCGCCGTTTGACAAACCGTGGCGCGCGCAGGGGCACTTGCAGATCGG
>JAOQAA010000525.1 GCA_025963815.1 Capsulimonas sp. | reverse complement strand
ATTGATGGTAAAGGATGGGGAGACAGACGGCAAAACGGGTGAGAGCATAACACTCCCACCCGTCGATGCATACTTTGGATCGCTGGATCGATTATACCATCATTCCGAAACGATCACGACTTTGCCGCTCTGACCGGCGTCGGCGATTTTGTAGGCTTCGGCGGCCTGATTCAGAGGGAATCGGTGCGTTACGGTCGTGTCGGGGTGCAGGTCCCAACGGGACAGGCGCTCGACGAGGTCCTCCATGTGGCCGAGACTGGTCACCCAGGAGCCGAAGAGGGTGATCTGCGGGTGGATCAGCATGGGCGAGACGTCGAACTCGACGCTGCTTCCTTCCCCCACGAAGGCGCAGCGTCCCCATTGGCGCGTCCCCGCCAGCGCCAGCCTGCGCGCAGGAGCGACGCCCGAACAATCGATGCTCGCTTCGCAGCCCTTGCCGCCGGTGGCTTCCTGGATTTTGCCGAGGGCGTCGGCGTCGCTGAGAATGGCGTCATCGACCAGGCCCAGCGTTCGCGCTAGCTCAAGGCGATGCGCGCTGGTGTCCACGCCGATGACGTGCTTCGCGCCGAGAGCCTTTCCCAGCATTGCCGCCGCCAAGCCAACCGGGCCGAGGCCGGTAATCAGCAGGCGATCTCGACCGTTGACCCCGATGCGTGTGAGCGCCTCCCAGGCCGTGCCGAAGCCGCACGCGATCAGGGCGCCATCTTCATAGGTCAAGTTGTCCGGCAGACGGATGCACGTATTCTCTTCCGCGAGTAGATACTCGGCGTGGCCGCCATCGCGCTGCCAGCCGTAGGCCGCGCGGCTTTGCGAATGGCACGAGATCATATATCCCGTCTTGCAGTCTTCGCAGACGCCGCAGCCGCTGATGTGATAGAGAACAACGCGGTCTCCCACGCCAAACGATTTGCAGCCAGGGCCGACCTCGACAATCTGACCCGACGGCTCATGCCCGGCGATCACATTGCGGTAGGCTTCATCGCCCACGCCCAGGTGCTCCCGGTAGATCGCCCGGATATCCGATCCGCAGATGGAGCTCGCCTTCATGCGCACCAGAACCTGGCCGTAGCTGGGCGCCGGAACGGTCTGCTCGCGGAAGGCGACAGTGCTGTTTCCCGGCAGCACCACTCCGGTCATCGTCTTTTGCTGCGTCTGCGTCATTGTTTGATCTCCCCGTCCATATCCCAGAGGTCTTCCCACGGCTGATTCTCTTTCCACAAAAACACCTGCCCTTTGATCAGCAGATTGTTCTTATCGGTCCCAGCGATCTCGCACATCTCTTCCTCGGTCAGCGGCTCGCCGACGATCGCCTGGAGCGTCGCGAGATACTGTGGGCGCTTCACGGAGAATGGGATCGGGATTTGGCCGCGCTGCGCCGCCCATTTCACGCAGACAACCGCCGGATGAACGCCCAGGCGCCGGGCGATTTTGACAATGATCGGGTCATCCACATCCACGGTGTCCTCTGGCGTGCGGTCCCGCGCGGGCCGGCTGGGCGAACCGATCGGCGAGTAGCCGATCGGAACGATCTCATGATCCAGAAGATACTGAAATAGCGCAGGCTGCTGAAAATGGGGATGCAGCTCCATCTCATTGGCGGCCGGCTTGATTGACGCGTCCCGAAGGAGCAGATCAAGCTTGGGGATCGTCATGTTGGATGTGCCGATATGGCGCACGAGGCCGCGCGCGACCAGCGTTTCCATCTGAGCCCAGGTCTTCCTATAATCGTCGTGGATGTAGGGACGGGCGTGGGCGTCGCGGGATGCGACATCGACGCCAGCGGCGTGCGTATTGGGAAACGGCCAGTGGACGAGATAAAGGTCCAGAAAATCGAGCTTTAAATCGCGCAGCGACTGTTCGCAGGAGGCGACGACATCATCGTGGCGGTCGTTCCAGACCTTCGACGTCACCCAGAGATCCTCGCGGCGAACGCCGCTGTGCATGACCTGACGCAGAGCGGGCCCGATCAGATGCTCGTTCCCGTACACGGCGGCGCAGTCGAAATGCCGGTATCCCACGGAAGCGGCGTCGATCACGGCGCGGGCGATCTCATCGCCGCTGTAGTTATCCGACCCAAATGTTCCCAGACCGATGGCTGGGATTCGCGCTCCCGTGGAGAGCGTCTTCGCGGGAACGGAATCCGGATCGACTCCGATATTGTCAATGCTGTTCATCATCGTCCATTCTCACCCTGAGTATTTGCGGCGTCTTCTGGATCCCGCAAAGGAAAACACCCAACAGAACGATAATATTTTAAATCAGCCAGACCCAGCTGTCTATAGAAAAATCAGTCCGCGTTATGGACGATTCCACACTTTCCCATGAAATCCGCAAAATCAAAAGAGCGCGATGCTGCCTCCGAACAATCGTCCCTGGAACCGCAGCCGTATGCGCTGTCGCCGGATAATTTGGAGATCGTTCTGCTTTGCGCTCAGCGCGATCATCTTCTCCCTGGCTGGTGGCGTCACCCTCAGCTCGCCAACGACCACTGGCGTCTGTACCAAAACGACGTTTCCGGCGGATGGCTCCAATCAGGCGGGCGGCAAATTCCATTGAAGGCGCGGGAAGTATATCTGATCCCATCCGCCATCCCTCTCTCCAGCGACAACGATGAGTCGCTTCGCCAGTTCTTTATCCATTTCGATCTGCGCGGCTTTCCGCCGATCATTTTCCACGAGCTGTTTCAGGAGCCCGTCTCGATCCCGCACACGTCTTATCTCAGTGAGGCGACATTTGAGCTTGGCCTGCTTGTCGAAAAGTCGGGATGGATGGATTTTGGGGTTCAGTGCCTGCTGAAGGGATTGGTTTACGCGGCGTTCGGTCACTACTTCAACGCAATGTCGCCGGAAATGGTGGAGCGCTGCCGTGGACGGGTCGCGGCGCTGGCGCCGGTGCTTCCCGCCCTGCAATATATCCACGAGCGCATGGGGCAGCCGATGACAATCGGCGATCTGGCGTCGGCTTGCAGTATGAGCGAAAATTACTTCATCCGGCGGTTTCGCGAGGCGGTCGGCGCGCCGCCCTTCCAGTACTTGCTCAAGCGGCGAGTCGCCCACGCTGCTCAGCGTCTTCTCTTCACCGAAGACACCATCGACAAAATCGCGGAAGAGTCTGGATTCAGCGACCGCTTCTATTTCTCGCGCGTCTTCACCCGAGAAATCGGTACGCCGCCGGCGGCGTACCGGCGCGGATCGCGCTCCTAAATCTCGCAGATTAACACTTTGCTGTTTGTTGGTATAAATAGACATGCGAGTGGATGGAAGGAACATGTGGCATTGCGATCAAGCCGCCTGTTGAACCACTTGAAGTCATCGGCCCACTAGCCACCGTTCAGCGCGGACCATAAAATCCCGGACGCTCAACGCTCACGCCCTCACCACTTTCAACGATTTTCGAAGAACACGCCGGCAAGAGATAAGGTCAGCCACGCTGACAGAGCGTCCGCACGCCTCATTCTCTCTGTTACTTCTTACTCACTTCTCTCTCATTACCCGAAGTCGCACCATCGGACCACTATTCCGATTTGCGATGTTATCGGTTTGCTCTCCGAGGAGGAGATCAAATGCAACATTCACGCCAAGCCGGTATCTCAACGCTGCTTCTCACAGTCGCCAGCGCACTTTTTGCCGCGAGTCCTTCGCGCGCCCTCACCTATAACGTCACCAGTCTCGCGGACAACGGCGGCGCGGGCCAGCTGCGGGCCGGCATCACCGCCGCAAACGCCAGCGCCGGCAGCACGATCACCTTCCAGAAGGGCCTCGCGGGCAAGATCATTCTCAGTCCCACACTTCAGGCGCTTCCCGTAATCACGGTAGGGACAACCATTCAGGGACCGGGCGCATCGCTGATCGCGGTGGACGGTAATGGGACGTATCGGCCGTTTCATATCAACTCCGCCAGCTCGACGGTGACGATCTCGGGCCTCACGATCCAGCATGGAATGGACTCGGGCGGCACGGGCGGCGCCGGTATCCTGGTCGAGTCCGGCAGCCTGATTCTGCTCAACTCCACACTGGCGAACAATATCGCCAGCGGCAACGGCGGCGCAATTTTGAATTACGGGACAGCGACGCTCCGGAATTGCACTCTCTCTAAAAACAGCGCTTACAACGGCGCTGGCGTCTACAGCTACACCTATGCAGGCTCCGGCGGCAACGCGGCGCTCACAGAGTGCATCGTGTCGGGAAATAGCGCCACCATCAACGGGGGCGGTATTTACAATAACACCTACTCCGGCACAGGCGCGCGGACCTCGCTCACCAACTGCACGCTGTCGCGCAATATCGCGGGCAACAACGGCGGCGGCGTCTACAATTACACTTATTCCGGCAGCGGCGGGCTGGCCGCCTTTAAGAACTGCGCACTGTCGAATAACAGCGGCGTCTACGGCGCGGGGATCTACAACTACGCCTACTCCGGCTCCGGCGGCGTCTCCACACTCACTTACTGCTCACTCTCGGGCAACGCGGCGAGCGCCGCCGCTGGCGGAATTTACAACTATACCTATTCCGGCAGCGGCGGCCGGTCGGTATTGACGGACTGCATCCTTTACGGCGATCCGGGCGGCGAGATCTTCGGATCGATCGCCGCGACGTATTCTGACATTCAGGGCGGCCATGCCGGCGCTGGAAACGTCAATGTCAATCCGCAGTTCATCAATCCGGGAAGCGGCAACTTAACCCTGAAGTTTACCTCTCCATGCATCGGCGCCGGAACTCCGGTCCCCGGGATCACGACCGATCTTCCCGGGCAGACGCGAAAGACCCCGCCGGCGATGGGCGCCTATGAAGGCGGCAGCGGCATGAGCGGACATAATGTTCTCGCCGTGCAGAACGCCGGCACGCATCAGGTGGCTCTGTGGACCGTAAATGGCGCAACCGTCACCAATGTCGGCGTGGTCTCGACGACGCCGCTGGCGGGCTGGAACGTCGTGGGCATCGCCGATTTCAACGACGACGGCATGAACGATCTCCTGTTTCAGAACTCGGAGACGGGCGCGCTGACGGCGTGGTATCTGAACGTCCTGGTCGTCACCGAAACAGCCGTCTTCCCAACTCCCGCAGCCGGATTGAAAGTTGTTGGAGTGGGCGACTTCAATGGCGACGGCAAGCCTGACCTGGCCTTCCAAAACCAGGCAAGCAGCGCGATTACGGTCCAGTTTATGAACGGAGCACAGGATATCGGCGGCGGGCCAATATCGAACCAGACAACTCCGGGATGGAAGGTTGTAGGGATTGGAGATTATAACGGGGACGGCGCCTCAGACATCCAATTCCAGAACGGCCCAACTCTGGTCGTCTGGTACATGCACGGACTGGCTTATGCCGGCGGCCTCAGCATTTCCGTGGCTGCGCCGGCGGGCTCACATGTGGTCGCGGTGACCAGCCTGTACGGACAGGTAAACCCGGACCTTGTCTTTCAGCAAGCCTCGGGCGGCCCCGTCGAGGTCTGGGAGATGAGCGGCGCCACCGTGATCAATCGCAGCAGCCTCTCACTCAATCCGGGAGCGGGCGGGATCGTCTCCGGCGCGAGATAATACGCCAAATCGCCTCCAGGCAAACGGTAATCTGTTTGTCTGGAGGCGAAGTCCACCATGGCGCATGCGCTTGGTGTAATTTACTCAGCAGTCTCCCGAGTTCCCAAGGAGTCCGAGTTGTTGGCTATATCATCCATGAGCGTATTCCGGCAGAAATCGACAGTGATTTGCTGAGTCTCTTTATTTCGACGAGGATAATCATTTGAGCGATGCATCGTGTTGCCGCGGAAGGTAAGACCGTCCACACAATGGGCGGACAGCAGCGCCCCATGAAAATCCATGAAAATATTATTCTCGATCCTAATGTTCCGGTGATACATTGAGGCCGCGCGATATTGGGGCTCGATCGCCCCATTGATCTCGATCGTCGCACACCCCCAGACTCCATAGTTGCAGCGATCAAAAGAGTTGCCTCGGATCGTGACATCTTTCACGGCGCCGGATTCAAACCAGTAATTGGCGTCCCCCTCGATCAAAATCGCCGCCCCCGCAATATGGAAGTAATTATTCTCGATCAGCGCCCTGCCCCCGGTGGTCACCAAGAAGCCCCGCGCCCGATTGCCGCGTGAACGGTTGCCGCGCGCCGTGAAGTTTGGGATCCAGCGCAGGTTCGCCACGGCGTCCTTCACGGCGGCGTCTGGATGCAGCGGGGATTTGAGCGTGAGCCGCGTGAACTGCTTGTTGAGACGCTCCACGCAAGAGACTGTGTTCTCGTGATAGGTCTCCAAAGTCGTGTGGCGCACGAATTCGATTGGGTCTCCGGCGGCGAAGATATCCATTCCGCGCTGCTGGGGATGGACGAGCTCGAACTCAATTTCGGTCGGCGAAAGAACGGCGCTGATGCGGCCGTAAATTCCGTGGACGTTCGTGGCGTCGTCCATTTGATTTTCAAAAACGCAGTCCTCCAGTGTGATCTCGCCAGCGCAGTTGACGAAGTGCGTGGCGTCAGCGGTCAGCGAGATCATCCGGCCACTTTCAGGCCGCGCAGTAACCGTCACGTTCGAAACATTCAGATCCGCGCTATGCTGGGCGATCACCCCCATGCCGCCTGAGTGATACAGCGAGACATTCTGAACCGTGACGTGCTGGCTGCGATCGATGGTGATCGCCGGGCAGAGACGCTTTCCATCCATAATCGCCATTGTGTTTCCCGGCGTGGGGAGCGTACTGAACTTCGCGTGCAGACGTACCTGGCGCGGGCCAATCTCCTCGGCCTTATGCCATTCACCTGCGCCAAAATTATCGAAGACGCCGAACGCCGTTTCGCGTTTTTCGGTGTCGAACTCCAGCATATTCTCGATACCATAAGTCACATCGCCGTCGCCCGTGAAGACCAGACGATCGTGCGAAATCTTGTACGGAAACTGCTCGGGGATTTCTAGATCGATGCTGCCTTCACGA
>JAOQAA010000514.1 GCA_025963815.1 Capsulimonas sp. | reverse complement strand
CACCGTGGCGTCGCGGACAAAGCCTGTTCCTGTGATCGTCAAGCTGAAGTCTCGATGTCCCGCCTGCACGCTGCTGGGAGAAAACGCCGTGATTTGCGGCGCATCCGTAACGGTGAAGTTTTGAGCGTTGCTGGCAGTGACGTTTGGATTCTTGACAGTGATCGGGACAAGCGGATTGACTGGCGCTGCTAGCGCGGCGCTGACGGTTGCGGTCAGCAGGGACGGCGAAACGTAAGTCGTTGGAAGAACCGCTCCGCCCCAGTAAACGCGCGCGCCATCGACGAAACCTGTTCCCCCGACGGAGAGCGTGAAACTGTTGTGTCCGGCTTGAACGGAAGCGGGCGAGAGCCGCGTGAGTGTCGGAGCGGCCGTGACAACAAGGCTCGGCGCGGGCGTTGGAGTTTCGTTGCCATGCATCACCGAGACTTTAAGGGTTTGTGGTGAGGCCACGAGCCAATAAGGAATCGTTACGCGCAGCAAACTCTCCGACCCGAATGAGGTGGGAAACGGGTATCCACCGCAGGTGACGGTGTCACCCGGCAGAAAGCCAGATCCGGTGACGTTCAAGAAAAAATCTTTGTGGCCTGTCTGAACGGAGGCCGGCGAGATTCCTTCGACAATTCGATTGGCGAGTTTGAGCCTGTACACAGCGCCGCTATATAAATTGTCAAAACCGTAGATGCTTGTGAAATAAAAGGCGCCATCGCGTCCCTGCACCAGCCCCTGACTTCCATAATTGATAGTGCATACCGCTGTCACAACGCCAGACGGAGTGACTCGATACAGCATTCGACTGGTCGAGACGTAGATATTTCCATCCGCCGCCAAAAGCGCGGGAGCGGTGGAGCCATGCGTGTAGAATGGAACCTGAGGGAATTCCGTGTAGACGCCGGTGGAAGTGATCTTGAACAACGCTGCTCCGGTGCTTCCATAGAAGCATCTATCGCTGCCGAGGACAAGCGTTGCACTGGGAGCTACCCAGAAATTGGACTGAGCGGCGTCTCCGAAGGAATGCAAAATTGTCACGGCCCCGGCTGTCGTCATTCGAAAAACGACGCCCTGCCCGAACGCCCCGCCTTTGGAAGTAACGCCGTAGAGATTTCCATCGAGTCCTTCCACTAGCCCCGCCTCAGGCGTCAAGCCATCGTTTGCGACAGTTCCGTCCCCGAAGCGGTGAATGATTGACACAACACCCTGGGGATTAAGCTTGTATACCGTCCCGCCCGTCTGCAGCTTATCAAACTCTGTTGTTCCGTATAAGCAGCCGTCATGAGCTTGAAGCAAGCCGGACGTGAACTCTTCGCCAAGAACCGGGTCGTCATGGAAACTCCATATATGTGTACATACTCCTTGAGGCGTCATTTGAATGAGCCCAGCCCCAGTTGTCACATAGAGATGACCGTCTGAGGGGATCGTGACAGAGTTTGGCCCCCATCCAAGCTGTGGGGTGACAAACCGATCGCCAAAGGTATTGTTCAGCAATGTATAGGAGCCGCCAGGAGAAATCTTAAACAGAACTCCTCCTCCACCGAATATCGCTTCTCTTCCACTGGTTCCGCCAACGCTGGTTGTTCCATAGAAGCTGCCATCCGGTCCAGGAGTCAGCGGGATAGTCGGGCGTAACCCGTCATACTCTGGGGGGCCTTCATGAAAGGTATGTAGGATTGTAACCGTCCCGTTAGCGGAACTCTGGCGGCACGGCGCGAGAAGCAGCGTCGCCGTCATGACGGATAGCGCAGGGATAAGGGAAGATTTGAGTCGAGAAAAGTACATGATTACTCCAAGCGTCCAGTAACTATTCCCAGATTATATCATATGAACTTAAATAAAGATCGGCCGATAGCAATGTTAGGGGGCTTCGATCTTGATTGCTTTACCGTAAATGGCATGCGGCCCGACCCAGCCGTTGATCCCGCCACGATTGTTACCGATTTGAAAACGGCCTTTGTCGATCGCTTTGATGAGATGGAGATAGTCGCTGCCGTGGACGCGCACCAGGACGATGTCGTCGACTTGGAGCGTGTCGGGGTCGCAGGGTTCGACGGTGACGTGGCCGCCGTCGTTGACCTTGCCGGTCATGGAGTGGCCACGCGGCTTGATGAGGACGGTCTCGCCTTTGCGCAAGGCTTCTTTCGCAAATAACGCCCAGCTCATAGGTGCGTTTCCTATTTTTCTCCCCGCGCCGCGCGTACGAACGCGGCCATCTTGGCGGGGTCTTTGACGCCGGGAGAAGACTCAACTCCCACGGTGACGTCTACGGCGTAGGGCCGCACATTCGCGACCGCCGTTCGGACGTTTTCCGGAGTGAGGCCGCCGGTGAGGTAAATGCGCTTTCCGAACTGCCGCACTTCACGCGCCAGTTCCCAGCCGTACGATTCGGGATGCCGGTAACCGGGCGGCGGCGGCGCGTTGACGTTCAACAGATAATTCTGCACCAGACCATTGAACGCGGCGATTGTCCGCAGGTCTTGATCCCGTGTCAGATGGAAGGCTTTGACTTTGCGCCCCATATCCCAGTTTTCACGAATCACGTCGGGCCAGATCGCGTCGTCATAGTACTGGATCTGGTCAAAGCGAGCGAATAAATCGGATCCCGCCCGCCGCCACTCAGGATGGGTATTGCCGCCGAACACACCCACGCGCACGATCCGAGACGGCAGCCGCGTTGCGATCGCCACATAATCATCTGGCAGGATCAGTCGTTCGCTGTTCTCATCGCAGACAAATCCCAGCATGTCCGCGCCCGCGTCCACCGCCGCCTTGGCGTCGATCCAACTGGTGACGCCGCAGATCTTGATAAGAGGCATGGGAGGGCAGAGCTTTCTAGCACAGGGGAGACCTACCCCAGCAGATCGCGCACGGCGACGCCGATATCTTCGGCGCGCATGAGGGTTTCGCCGACGAGAATGGCGTGCGCGCCGGCGCTGGTGACCAGGGCGACGTCGGCGGGGGTCTTGAGGCCGCTTTCGGCGACGAGGGTGACGCCGGGACCGACCATTGACGCCAGGCGCTCAACGATGCCGAGGTCCGTGACGAAGGTGGAGAGGTCGCGGCTGTTGATGCCGATCAGCGGCGCGCCGGCGTTGGTCGCCACCTGCATTTCGGCGGCGTTATGCACTTCGACCAGGGTCTGAAGACCGAGGCTGCGGGCGACCGCCGAGTAGTCCTGGATCTGATAGGGCGTCAGAGCGCTTGCGATCAGCAGGATGGCGTCGGCTCCCAAGACACGGGCTTCGTAGATCTGGTAAGGATCGACGGTGAAGTCCTTGCGCAGTAATGGAAGATCGACAGCTTTGCGCACGGCCTGTAGGAACGTGTCATGGCCCTGGAAGAAGCGCTCGTCGGTGAGCACGGAGAGGCAATCGGCGCCGCTGGCTTCGTAGGTTTGGGCGATCCGGACGGGATCGAAGTCGGCGCGGATCAATCCGGCGGTCGGCGAGGCCTTCTTGACCTCGGCGATCAGGCCGACCTTGCCCAGGCGCGGCCTGCGCAGGGCGGCGGCGAAGTCGCGCGTGGGCGGCTGGTCGGCGGCGCGGTCGCGGATTTCCGCAAAGGGGACATCGTGTCGGCGCTGCGCCATCTCCGTCTTCTTGTGCGCCAAAATCGTTTGTAAAATCGTACTCTCAGCCATTCGTAAACTCCCGCAGTCGTTCCAGGGCGTTGTGCGCGGCGCCGCTGTCGATCAGATCGGCGGCGCGTGTGACGCCTTCCGACAGGGATTCTACCACACCACCCACCATCAGTACGCCGGCCGCGTTCAGCAGGACGATCTCGCGGCGCGGCCCGCGATCGGCGCCGCCCAGCACGCCCAGCAATATTCGCGCGTTGTCTTCCGGAGTTTCGCTCGCCGCAAGCTCCCCAATCGTGGCGATAGGCAGGCCCAGTTCAGCGTCGGCGTCCAATACATAGGAGCGTACTTCGCCATCTTTGAGTTCGCTTACGGCTGTCTTGCCCAGTGTCGAAAGCTCGTCCAGGCCATCTAAACCATGCACGAGGAGAGCGCGCCGGCTTCCGAGGTTGCGCAGCACGTGAGCAAGTGTTTCGCAGACAGCGCCGTCGTAGACGCCGATCAGCTGCACGCTCGCGCCAGCCGGGTTGGTGAGCGGTCCGAGCATGTTGAAGATCGTGCGGATGCCGATCTCACGGCGTGGCCCAGCGGCGTACTTGAACGAGGGGTGCATGGACGGCGCGAAGAGAAAGCCAATTCCCACTTCCTCCACGCAGCGGCCGACATCGTGCGGCGGCAGGTCGAGCTTGACGCCCAGCGCTTCCAATACGTCGGCGCTGCCGCACTTGCTGGTTGCGGCCCGGTTGCCATGCTTTGCGACGGCAAGACGCCCGTCCGCCGCCACCACAAGCGCCGCCGCCGTGGAGATATTGAATGTCTTGAGACTGTCGCCGCCGGTGCCACATGTATCCACAATGATCTTATCGGTTTGGACGGGAACCTGGACGGCGTACTCGCGCATCACGCGCGCAAAGCCCGTGATCTCGCCAATGGATTCACCCTTCGCCCGCAGCGCCACCGCCAGCGCGGCGATCTGCGCGGAGGTCGCGGCGCCTTCCATGATCTGTGTCATCACGGCGGCGGATTCTTCTTCGGTAAGATCCTGCCGGTCGATCAATTTCTGTATTGCATGTTTCATCGTTGTGTTCAGTCCATCTGCTGGCGGGCCAGCCCGCGAATGAGCTCGGCGCGCAAAAATTCGCCCTGAGCTTCCAGCGCCTCGGCGTCGAGGTCCAGCTGGAGGCCGATGTTCGGCTCTACGCCCTTGGCGATATCATCCCGCAGCATTGCGAGAGTTCGGGAGTTCACGGAGGTCTTCAGCGGCGGATCCTTAGGCATGTTCTTATAGAAGAACGCGGAGATCGGCTCGGCGAGCGTTTCGCGTGTTCCGTCCTCATGCTCCGCAGTCAGGATCAGCTTGCGCGGGTCGAGCCGTACGGGATAGATGTCCGCGCGTCCCAGCCGCCATCGGTAGGAGTTGATGAAGCGGCGCATCACTTCGTCTCCCGTCTCCAGCGCCATTTCGCGCAGCGATTCTACATCGTCCACATCGGAAACTTCGCGCTCCTGGATGAGCCTTACGATCGTCCCCTTCCACCACGCCCATTCGCCGAACAGCCCCTGGCCGTCGGTGCCGTCGCTGAGGGAAGGTGGGAAATAGAGGGTGATTTGAACGCCTTGCAGGGTGCAGACAAGCGGGTCTAGGTCGGGGCCGGTGGCGCAGAAGTCCAGCGCAAAGGGCAGTTCGATCCGGATATCGGCGATGAGTTTCAAGGGGCAGGCTCCAATTGTTTGCTGCGTCGATCGCAGATAACCAGCGCCATAAATTCCCCGAGGGTACGGAATGGGATGTGTATGGCGTGGAATATTACGATTTGGTTAAAACGAATCTAAGTGTTTCGAACGCGGCTGACAATATTTTACCCTCCCCCGGAGCTGGGAGAGGGTAAAACGTGGAGGAGGAGGAAGTTATTTCGCGGCGGATACATCGGCCAGGCCGAGGTCGGCGCTCTGGTCGCCGCCCGTTTGGCGGATATGTGCGGAGATCGTCACCGTCGCGCCGGGCGTCAGGAGCGCCAGGGCGGCAGGATCGATCTCGAACGGCTGATACCGGCCATTGGCGCCGCCGTCAATGACGGCGGGTACGCCGTTGACGTAAACCTCAGCGTCGTCGTCGTGCAGCAGCAGGAACTGGAGGTCCTTGAATGGTCCTGCGGGAAGCGTGACCTGGCGGCGCATCCAGATGTCGTCGGTCAGCCAGCTTGTGCCCAGCGTTTTGATGCCGGAGCTGCCGGACTTGCCGAACGGCGCAACGCCTGTTTGCCAGGACGAATCGTCGAAGTTCGTCATGTTCCAGTCATCCGATGGTCGGCTCGTCGTGTACTTCCAACTCTGCGCGGTGTTCTCGGAGGTCGGGATCACGGCAGTGATGACTGGCGGCGGAGGCACATCGGCCCAGCCGCTCGCTTTGAACGTATCGGCCGCCGACCACTTCTTCCAGATCGTCGGATCCGAGATTGCCTTGATGAAGAAGCCGCCAACGACCGGGCGGGCGCGGAACGCTGGGTTTGGAGGAGTGTCGTCGGTGTTATAGGAGTCGACGAGCGGCAGGCGCTGATCCGTGATATAGAGAAAGTCGTAGATCGGGTTGGTGATGGTCTCGAAGTCAGCCTGGTTGTCGGCAAGGGTGGCGCTCCAGAACTCCCAGTCGGTCTTGGTCAGCTTGGTGCGCGAATCCAGCGGCAGGCCATACTGCTTCATCT
>JAOQAA010000504.1 GCA_025963815.1 Capsulimonas sp. | reverse complement strand
GCCGTAACCATCCGGCGTTTCGACATGAGGGAGAGACATTCATGAGCCGAGCATCCAATTCGACACAGGACGCGCTGCGCGCCGTGCTCCGCTGGGGCCACGTTCATATCTGCGTTCTGGGTCAGATCACCGTCACCTGCGGCGCCATGCGCCTGTGTTTCGCCACAGTCACGGACTATTTGACCCTCACACAAAAGATGCTCGGCCGATAGAAGTCGCGAATAGTCCTTAGGAAGGCAGTCAGTTTATGGGAAGATATCTTGGGCCGGTCGGCAAAGTCAGCCGGCGGCTCGGCATTGGGATTTCGCCGAAGGGCGAACGAATTCTGGCCCGGCGCCCCTACCCGCCCGGCCAGCACGGCCGCAATGAGAAGCGTAAGCAACCCTCGGAGTATGGGCAGCAGTTGATGGAGAAGCAGAAGGCGCGCTTTTTGTACGGTCTGATGGAGCGCCAGTTTCGTATTCTCTTCCAGGAAGCCGAACGCCGCACGGGAGTGACCGGAGACAATTTACTTTCGCTGCTGGAGCGCCGTTTGGACAATGTGGTCTACCGAATGAGCGTCGCCAAAAGCCGCGCGCAGGCGCGGCAGATCGTCAACCACGGGCATATCACGGTCAATGGACGCCGTCTCGATATTCCGTCGGCGCGCGTCAAGGTCGGCGACATTGTCGGCGTGCATGCGAGCAGCCACCCCAGCGCATTTTTTAAGACGCTCAAGGGCTCGGGCGATCTGATCCGCCACCGCGCGCCCGACTGGCTCGGATTTAACGCCATCCAGATTGAGGCGACAGTCCTGAGCATCCCAACCCGTGAACACGCCGAACCGGAGATCGACCCGCAAAGCATCGTCGAGTTCTACAGTCGATAGGAAGAAGCAATAATGACGCCACAGCAAAATTGGACCTCGCCCGAAGGAATCGGAACGAGCCCACAGCCGCGCATGCGCGGCCTGAGCCAGGAATTTCCCGACACGGTTTATGTGCTTTACGATTCGATGTTCCACCGGCACATCGTGGTCGATGCGATCCCGATCCAGCGTCATACCCCGGAATCGTACGAAGACGGCTTTCAGGGGATGGCGTGCTTCATGGAGTTCCGAGCGGCCGAAGACGCCGCCGCTTACCTGGGACGCCAGGGATCGCCCGGCTTCGAACCGATCGCGATGACCTTCGATGAGGCGCGGCTCGTCGCCCAGGAAAAACTGCCCGAAGGCGGCGCGCTGATGCTGATGGACGCCCCCGAGCGGCCGCAGGTCCATTACATCAACTGATCCAATCCCTGCCCCTCGCCGAGGGGCAGGAATGCCGCCTCTCCGCCACGAATACCCCTGTATCGTTCTCAGAGTTTAAGGGGCTTTCTAATGGCGGTTTGCGAGATCCAATTCAATGCCGACAACGCGCTGGAGCGCATGGTCAGCGTCAACGTCATTCTCCCGGAGACCGGCGACGGCCCGTTCCCGGTGTACTATCTTCTGCATGGCCTTTCCGACAACCACACGGCGTGGCAACGTTACACGAGTGTGGAGCGCTATGCGGCCAGCTTGCCCATGATCATCGTGATGCCTGACGGCGACCGCAGCTTTTACACCGACTCAGCGCTGAAACCCAAAGACAAGTACGAAACGTTCATCACGCATGATTTAATCAAACGTGTTGACACCCTCTTTCGAACGGTTCCCACCCGCGAAGGGCGTGCAATCGGCGGCCTCTCCATGGGCGGCTATGGCGCCGTGAAGCTCGCGCTAAAGCACCCGAACCTCTACAGCGCCGCGCTAAGCCACTCGGGCGTGCTGGGAATGATGACGCGCAGCCTGAACGGCGATCCCGACTGGACCAAGGAGTTCTCCGATCTCTTCGGCGCGGACGCCGCCGGAAGCTCGAACGACGTGCGCACACTCGCCGAGAAGTCCGATCCCGCCACTCGCCCGGCGCTCTGGATCGACTGCGGCACGGAAGATTTCCTCTTCGATCAGAACGAGGAGATGCACGCGCACTTCACCCAGCTTGGCGTCCCGCACGAATACTTCACCATACCCGGCGACCACAACTGGGAGTTTTGGGATCAGCAAGTCCGCGTCTCGCTGCCTTGGATTGCGAAGCATCTTGGCATTGGATAACTCCGTCGTGACGGACCAGCCGCTCTTTCTCCAGGTGGAGACGACGGGGACGAGCCTTTGGTACGACCGCGTCACAATGATCGGCTGGGACTTGGGAGGGCAGTACGAAATCGCCTTCCCCGGTTCCAATGACGCGCGATTGGCTGCCGTGATGGCTGAGGCGGAGACACTCGTCACCTTTGACGGTTTTCGCCTCGATTTCCCGTTTCTGATGAAGCAATATCCCGATCTCCCCCTGCCTGCAAAGCGGATCAATCTGCGCACGATGCTGCGGCGAAAGTACGGCGCCGGTAACTTCCCCACCATGCGTGAGCATCGCGGAGAGCGAGGGGCAAACCTCTGGTATGCGCACCGAGCTGGCGATCCCGAAGCATTGCGCAAACTGATCGAGAATAACCACGACGCGGTTCAGCAGCTAAAATTGATGTGGGGCGATTGCCTTGGAAGCCCGATTCAGGAGCCAGTCTCGATACTCAATTCCGTGGATGCCCAAGCATGGGTCGCGCTGGCCGGCGATCCTGATCCGGCGTTTACATATGATCGTCTCGGTCTCGCCCCCAACCTCCGTGTCGTCGGCATTGACCTGACGGGGAGTGAATCACGCCCCTCGGGATGGTGTTTGATGGAAGGCGCGCACGCCGAGACACGACGCATCAAAACGGACGAAGAAATACTGCGACGGATTGCCGACTCCGCTCCGGCGCTGGTGTCCATCGATTCCCCGCTCTCGCTGCCGGCGGGACGGCTGCGTGTGGATGACAAAGACCCCACGCGCGCCGAGTTCGGGATCAATCGGGAGTGCGAGCGTGTACTGAGAAAGCGGGGCGTCGGCGTTTACCCGCCGCTGCTCCCCAGCATGCAGGCGCTCACGGCGCGCGGGATCGCGCTCGCTCAGCGCATTCGCGGTCTTGGCGTCCCAGTCATCGAAGGTTTCCCCGGCGCGGCGCAGGATATTCTGGGCATCCCGCGCAAGAAGGCGAGCGTGACATATCTGCGGGACGGCCTCGCACGGTTTGGGAGTTTGGGAGAGTTTCGGGAAGGGCGCGTCAGCCACGACGAACTCGACGCCATCACCGTCGCTATCACGGGATTGTTCTATCTCGCGGGGCGCTATGAAGCGCTGGGCGACGAACAGGAAGGCTGCTTGATTGTGCCGTATTTGGACGAGACGGCGAAAAACGTGATACAATAATATCAGACTAACGCATTGACAATAGGATCGTGAAGAATGACCAGATTTTCGTGGAAGATTGCCGCCTGCGCCGCCCTGGCGCTCGCGTCCTTCCCGCACTCCGCCGTCCGCGCCGCCGATCAGCCGCAAGGGATCTTTATCGAGCCGTCGGACGGCGACGGGAAGCGCGTTTACGTGGCGCCCATGGACGGACAGCAGCACGATGTTCCGGAAGGCATGGTTGTCGTTACCGCGCCGCCGAT
The DNA here is from genome assembly GCA_025963815.1 of Capsulimonas sp. Classification (GTDB taxonomy): domain Bacteria; phylum Armatimonadota; class Armatimonadia; order Armatimonadales; family Capsulimonadaceae; genus Capsulimonas. The sequence goes on along the minus strand of JAOQAA010000504.1, from coordinate 1,090 downwards.
CGACACCAAGAAATTCCCCTTCTTTGGCCATCGCAACGCGGCGCTCTGTGAAGTAGCGGACGTCAAAACCGACGCGCCGAAGACCGAGCAGAATGGGCGCACGAGCGTCGCCTACCATCTCACCCTCAAAGTTGTGGAAACCCTCCGTCCGCTCGCACAGCCGGAAACTTCCGTTGAGGTCGATATCGTCAAACCCTCCAACGCGCACTCGTTTCTCAGCCAGTGGCTCCCGGTGACCGCCGGCGCGCAGTTCGTGGCCGCCTTCGACAACGAGCAATTGCAGGACGCCTTCAATCAGGACGCCTCGTCCGAATCCAAGCAGCTCACCCCGCTCGCCTTCGACCGAACGGTCAAGCCGAACTGGCGCGACATGACCCTCTTTAACCAGGCGATCTCGCAGACCTCCGGCCCAATTCCCGCGGCGCTGGCGCAGCCGGTCCTCACGGGCGCGGCCGGTCACCTGTACTTCCAGCTGATCGACGGCTACAGCAGCAAGGTCTACGGCGTGCGCGTCTTCACCGGCGCGTTCATCCGCTGGCTTCAGAACGCCAAAGTCCCGGCGTCGGCCAAGGCCGAGATCGTCGCCAATTACCTCAGCACCCCGATCAACGTCACCAAGGCGGCTAACCCCGCCACAAACCGGGCGGTCGCGGTCGCCGGCGCAGCCGCGATCCTCAGCGTCAGTCGCAGTGCCGACAGGGACGCCAAGGACCAGCTTGGCGACATGCTGCGCGCCTACTGCGAACTCTTCCTGATGAACGACCGCCCACGCGGCGTCACCGCCTCCGCCCTGGCTCCCGCTGACCGTCGCCAGCTGGCCGCCCTCGCCCAGCGCCGGGCCGGGCCTGAAGAGCGTCCGTATTATGCGGCTTGGCTGCGGGGGAAGTAGGATTGGCCCTCATCCCCCAGCCCGGTTTACACTCACCCCAGCCTTCGGCCACCTCAAGCGTGACCCACCCCCGGCCTTCGGCCGACCCCTCCCTTGAAACAGGGAAGGGGATTAGGATTTGATTACGCAGGCGGCTTTCATCCGAGAACCTCTTTCCAACCCTTCCCTGTTTCAAGGGAGGGGTCGGCCGAAGGCCGGGGG
>JAOQAA010000503.1 GCA_025963815.1 Capsulimonas sp. | reverse complement strand
CGGCGGGATCAACGTCCACGGATCGCTGCTCCCCCGCTGGCGCGGCGCCGCGCCCATGCAGTATTCGCTGATGGCCGGCGACGCCGAAACCGGCGTCACGACGATGCAGATGGACGCCGGTCTGGATACCGGCGACATGCTGATGCGCGCTGTCCTTCCACTGATGGAAGAAGACAATTTGGGGACGATCGAAGGCAAACTCTCAGCGCTGGGCGCCGATCTGCTGATCGAAACGCTTGCAGCCCTTGAGCGCGGCGACTGCCCGAGAATTCCTCAGGATCCCGCCCTGGTCACGCAGTCTCCATCCCTGCCGCCGGATATCGGCGCGTTCGACTGGGTAAGGCCCGCGCGCGAACTGCACAATCTAATGCGCGGTGTGACACCCAAGCCCGGAGCGTACACGATCTGGCAGGGCAAGCGTCTCAAGATTACCGAGGCAAGCGTCCGTGAGGATGTGAGCGGCGAGCCGGGCGCCGTGATCTCCGTGGATAACTCGGGAGTGACTGTGGGCGCGGGCGCACAGAGCCTGCTGCTGCGGGAAGTGCAGCCGGAGAGCAAGGGACGGATGGCGGCGGGCGCCTGGGCGCGCGGCGCACGAGTGGGCAACGGGGACCGTTTCGAGAGCATCGTTCGACAGGACACACAGGGGGCGACAGATGGAAACGCTGGATGAACGGATACAGCGGGGCATCGCCTTCAAGATCGATGGGCGATACGACGAAGCCGTTGAAGAATTTCGCTTGATCCTCGCGGATCACCCGCAGCACTCCGAAGCGCACCACCAGCTGGGCCTTGTCTACGGTTTCAGCGGCATGTTCGATGAATCCGTGTCGGAGCTGGAATCCGCGACCCAATTGGCGCCTTCCAATATCCTGGCGCGCAACGACCTGGCGCTCACCTACACCATGCTCGGGCGATACGACGAAGCCAAAGCGGAGTTCGCACGCGTCCTGGAGCGCGACCGCGAAAACGACATCGCGCTGCGCAACTTGACTTATCTCCCCTGACCTCATAACAATACGCAACACTGGATGGCGCCCCGATGATGTCACGCATTCGCATGAGCGCGCTGCCAGCGCTCATTCTTGCATTGCTTCCGATCCTGCTGCTCTGGCGGGTCGTATTTCTGGGCGAAGCGTTCGTCCCCGCCGATCTCCAGCGTGATATTGCGCCCTGGCGCAATGCCGCCGACACGCATCTGCCGCCCTGGAACCCGCTGATGTGGGACGGCGTCGCCGAGTTCTATCCCTGGCGCTTGTTCCTCTCCCGCTCAATTCATGAGGGTTATCTCCCCCTCTGGAACCCGCACCAATTCTGCGGAACGCCATTCGTGGGCAACTCGCAGTCCGCCATTTTTTACCCGTTCAACGCGCTCTTCGTTGTGCTGCCTGTCACGGCGGCGTTTGGCGCAAGCGTCCTGCTGCACCTCTTCCTCACGGGCGTCTTTCTCTACGCGTTTCTCCGATCGTCTCCGCTTGACCTGACCCGCAGCGCGGCGCTGGCGGGCGCGGTGGTCTGGCAGCTATGCACGTGGCAGGTCTCATGGCTGGCGCTGCCGACATTTCTTTGCGTCTCAACCTGGCTCCCCCTCGCCCTGCTGCTCACCCAGCGCCTTGCCGACCGCCCCACCCCGCTCCGCGCCGCTCTGCTCGGCGCGAGCCTCGGGCTGATGCTGCTGGCCGGACATCTCCAGATCTGCCTGTACTGCTATCTGCTGGTAGGAGCCTACGCCCTTTGTATTGCGTTGCCCTCGGCGCGCGGACGCAGCCGCAAGGCGCTGCTGGGGGGCGCGGGACTTGCCGCCGGGATCATGCTCCTAATCGGCGCAGCGCAGCTGCTGCCGTCGGTGGAGCTGTCGCGGATGTCGCATCGCATTGGCGGAACACCGACATGGGAAGGATATCAGGGCTATACCAAGCTCGCGGTTCCCGCCTATCATCTGGCGTCGATCTTCGCGCCGGACTTCTTCGGCAATCCGACCGTGGGGAGTTACTGGGGATATACGAACTACGCCGAGAACGCCGCGTATGTGGGCGTGCCGGCGCTGCTGCTGGCGCTCGTGGGGCTGATCGCCGGCTGGCGCCCGAGTAAGCCAATACGGTTCTTCGGAGTATGCGCGACCCTGTCGCTGCTGATCGCGACCGGCACGCCCGTCGACGCCGTCCTGTTCTTCGGCATTCCAGGCTTCGCGCAGACCGGATCGCCGGGCCGCATTCTCGTGCTCTGGTCATTCTGCGCCGCCGTTCTGACGGCGTACGGCGCACAGGCCGTAATTGCGCAATTGCGTGAAGCGAAGCCCGCCGCGCTGCTCGCCAAAGCCGGCGGCGCACTCCTGGCGCTCTTAGTGATGATCATGGGATACACATTCTGGTGGATCGGCAAAAATGCCCCAGCGGGCGCGATCTCGACCATTCTTGCGACGGAGGGCGATCTGTGGCGTCTCCCAGTCGGACTTCTGTTCGCCGCCACGATCCTCCTGTACCTCTATCGCGGCGGAAAGATGGCGCCGCGCATGGCCGGAGGCGGCCTGGTCGCCATTCTTGCGCTGGACCTGCTGCTGGCTGGGATCGGTTATAACCGCTCCACTGCCCCAGTGAACGTCTACCCCACGACGCCACTGATCGCCTTCCTCCAGCAGCATGCGGGAACCGACCGGATCATGCCGGTCAATAATAGCTGGAGCATTGACCCGATGCACCCACCGCGCGCGATCCTGCCGCCGAACGCCGCTATCGTCTACGGCCTTTACGACACCCAGGGATACGACTCGCTCTTCCCGGGCCAGTACATGGCGTTTGCGGCGGCCCTGAACGGC
>JAOQAA010000438.1 GCA_025963815.1 Capsulimonas sp. | reverse complement strand
CACATGAAAGTCATTCTCTCGAAAGATATCGCCCATACGGGCAAGCAGGGCGACGTCGTCCAGGTCACCGATGGATACGCGCGCAACTACCTATTCCCCCGCAGCCTGGCTGTTGCGGCCGTCGGCGGCGCGCTCAAGAACCTTGAGATCAAGAACGCCAACGAGGAGCGCCGCGCCGTGAAGCTTCTGCAAGGCGCCGAATCCGCCGCCGCGCAGCTGAGCGAGAAGACGGTCACCATCGCGGTGAAAGCCGGCGAGAACAGCCGCCTGTATGGCCGCGTCACCGCCGCCGATGTCGCCGCCGCGATCGAGAAGGACCTGTCGGTCAAGCTCGACAAGCGCAAAGTCGGCCTGCTGGAGCCGATCAAGTCGGTCGGCGAATACGAAATCCCGATCAAGCTGCACCGCGATGTGACCGTGCCGGTCAAGGTCTCGGTCGTCGCCCAAGCCTAACGGCTCCGAATGCTTCGGGGCGCGGCGCCCCGAGCGTCCCGCCTTTGATGTGTCGTCTTTGAGAGGTCCATGAATGGCGGAACGCGAAGGCGGATGGAAAAATCGGTCCGGCGGAGACTACGCCAACGGCTCCGGCCGCAGCAACGATGTTGCGGCGGGGCTGGGCGCGTATGTCCCCCCTCAGAATATCGAGGCGGAGCAGTCCACGCTGGGCGCGATGCTCATCGAGCGCACCGCAATTGAGAAGGCCGCAGAGATCCTCGACAAAGAGGATTTCTACCGGGATGCGCATCAGGTCATCTTCGACGTCATCACCACGCTCACTGAGCGTGATGAACCCGTCGACCTGATCACGGTCCAGGAAGAACTCAAAAACCGGGACAAGTTGGATTCGATCGGCGGGATGAAGTATCTCACCTCGCTGTTCGAGACCACGCCCACGGCCGCGAACGTCGAGTACTACGCGAAGATCGTTGAAGAGAAGGCGATCCTGCGTCGTCTGATCCAGGCGGCCTTTGAGATCATCGGCGCCGCGCGCGGCGAGATCGAAAACATCGAAGAGGTGATCGATCAGGCCGAGCGCGCCGTTTTCAGCGTCTCGCAAAACCGAACGACGGCTTACTTCGCCCAGCTGCGCACGCTTCTGCTTTCTGTTTACAGTAAAGCCGAAGAACTGGGAGAAATGAAGCAGACGATCTCCGGTCTTTCCACCGGGATCCACGATTTTGATATGATCACGTCGGGTCTGCAAAACACCGACTTGATCATTGTGGCTGCTCGCCCGAGTATGGGGAAAACTTCACTTTGTCTATCAATCGCTGAGCATGTCGCCATTAACGAGAACAAACCCGTTGCGATTTTCTCCCTGGAAATGTCCAAGGAGCAGCTGGCGATGCGCATGCTTTGTTCTCAGGCGAAGGTAAACGCGCACAAACTGCGCACGGGGCATCTGTCCGAGGACGAGTGGACGCAGCTGGCGATGGTCGTCCAGAGCATGTACGATGCTCCGGTCTTTATCGACGACGCCACCGAAAGCACGGCGCTGACGATGCGGGCGAAGTGCCGGCGTTTGATGGCCGAGCATGGGCTGGGCCTGATCGTCGTCGACTACTTGCAGCTGATGCGCTCGCACAAAAAGACGGACAACCGTACACAGGAGATCGGCGAGATCGCACGTGGCTTGAAGTCCCTCGCGCGCGAGCTTCGGGTTCCGGTGATCGCGCTTTCGCAGCTGTCGCGCGCCGTGGAGACCCGCGAAAACAAGCGCCCGATGCTCAGCGACCTTCGCGAGTCCGGGTCCATTGAGGCGGAAGCCGACATGGTGTGTTTTTTGTACCGGGAAGCGTACTATAAGCTGAAAGAAGCGTATCAGGCCGACGAGAACGGGAACCGTCCTGAGCGCGGCGCAATGGAAGAAACGGAAATCATCGTCGGCAAGCACCGTAATGGTCCGACGGGGATGGTCAAAGTCGGCTTCATCGCCGATTATGCGAAGTTCGTGGACCTGGAATTGAACCGCGACGACGAGCCAACCGGATTCTAGCCATTCGCCAGTTGTTTTTCGAAGGAAATGACAGTATGTTGAAAGTATTGGTGGTCGGCGGCGGCGGCCGCGAGCACGCTCTGGTCTGGAAGCTGGCGCAGAGCCCGCAGGTGAGCCGTATCTACGCCGCGCCGGGCAACGCCGGGATTTCAAAGAACTCCGAGTGCGTCCCGATCGCCGCCGACGATGTTGAGGCCCTGCTGGCGTTCGCCATGAACAACGGCGTGGATCTGACGGTCGTGGGGCCGGAAGTACCGCTGATCGCCGGCATCGTGGACCGTTTCGAGCAGCAGGGCCTGCGGATCTTTGGCCCAGCGCGCGAGCCCGCCATGATGGAAGGGTCCAAGGCCTACGCCAAAGACATCATGCAGCGCTACGGCATCCCAACGGCCGCCTATGCTTCTTTTACCTCGGCGGACGCCGCGAACCACTACCTTCACACCCACTTCGCCGCTAATCCCAATACTCCCATCGTCATCAAGGCTGATGGCGAGGCCGCCGGCAAAGGCGTCTTTATCTGTTCCACGGAAGAAGAAGCCGCCGCCGCGATCCACACCGTCATGGTGGACAAAGCGTTCGGCTCCTCTGGCGACAGCGTCGTGATTGAAGAGTTCTTAGTGGGGCAGGAAGCCTCGCTAATGGCCTTCACCGATGGGACCACTATCGTTCCGATGATCCCAGTGCAGGACCATAAGCGCGCTTATGACGGCGACCTCGGCCCGAACACCGGCGGCATGGGATGTTACGCGCCTGTTGCGTTCCTGACGCCAGCGCTCTACGCGCAGGCGGTCGACAAGATTTTGCGCCCCGCCGTCGAAGCGATCCGTGATACGGGCATCCCCTACAAGGGAGTGCTTTACGCCGGCGTCATTGTAACCCCGGACGGCCAGCTTAAGACCCTGGAGTTCAACTGTCGTTTCGGCGACCCGGAAACGCAGATCGTGCTGCCGCTGCTGGAGACAGATCTCGTCGATATCCTGCTTGGCGTCACCGATGCGCACCTGGACGAAGTGGTCGTTACCTGGAAGACCCAGAGCGCCGTTTGCGTCACGCTCGCGTCCGGCGGTTACCCCGGCCCTTACGCCAAGGGCATTCCGATCAACGGCCTGGATCAGGTGGCGCATCTTTCCGATGTCGTCGCCTTCCACGCCGGCACGGCGACTGGTGAAGACGGCGAAGTCGTCACCAATGGCGGCCGCGTGATCACCGTGACCGGCCTCGGCGACGATTTCTCCCAGGCCCGCGCCCGCGCTTACGCCGCCGTGAAGAACATCTCATTCGAAGGAATGCAGTATCGCACCGATATCGGCCATCAAGCGGAGCCGGCGCGGGTAGAGTAAGAATAGCCAAGATGCCCCCCGTCTCCCACTGGGGGTGCAGAACATATTGTCGAATGCGTGACAATGATTAGATTTTGACACGTTATCAAATTTATGGTTTGCACCCCTGTGGGGGCCGGGGGCATCCCCAACGCACCAAAAGATCGAAGGAGCTCCGCGAACAATGCGCGTTATCATGCTCAGCTGGGAATATCCTCCCAAAATCGTCGGAGGCATTTCCCGCCACCTGTATGACCTGGCCCAGGCGCTGCACGCGCAGGACGTGGAAGTCCATGTCGTGACCTGCGAGCATCCCGGAGCGGCCGCCGAGGCGGTGGAGGAGGGAATCCATCTCTACCGGGTGGGGCCCAAAGGGTCTTCGAATGACTTTATCCACTGGGTGCATCTGCTGAACGCCGCCATGTTCGAGCGCGCCGACGCGCTGGTTCAGGAACTGCTCGGAGTGGACGCCGACGGCAAAACGCTCCCCGCACCGGAAGACAACCCGCTGGTCATTCATGCGCACGACTGGCTCGCGTTCTTTTCTGGAAACGATCTCAAGTACAAGCATCGCCTCCCGTTCGTCTCCACCATCCACGCCACCGAATATGGCCGCAACAGCGGGATCAATGGGCCGGTGCAAGAGTACATCAACTCCATCGAATCCCGATTGCAGCATGAGTCCTGGCGCGTGATCGTCTGCACCGAGTTCATGAAGCGCGAGTGCGAGAAGGCTTTGCTGACGCCGTGGGACAAGATGGACGTCATTTACAATGGCGTGGAAGCAGGCAAGTTCCAGCTGCCGGACTTCACTGAGGAAGAGCGCGCCGCTTACCGGGCCAAGTTCGCTGCGCCGGAAGAGAAGATCATCTTCTTCGTCGGCCGCATGGTGCGTGAAAAGGGCGTTCAGGTCCTGATCGAATCCCTGCCGAAGATCCGCTGGGGATACCATGACGCCAAGCTGCTGATCGTCGGCGGCGGCAACAAAGATCATTTGTATAACCTGGCGTCTTATTTGGGCATGGAGCGGCACGTCTACTTCCCCGGCTTTGTCCCAGATGCAGACCTGATGAAGATCTATCAGATCATCGATATCGCCTGCTTCCCGAGTTTATATGAGCCCTTCGGCATTGTGGCGCTGGAAGCGATGGCGGCGAATGTCCCCGTGGTCGTGTCCGACGCAGGCGGTCTGCCCGAGGTTGTCTTGAACAATGTGACGGGCGTCACGACCTACGCCGGCAACCCGAACTCTCTGGCCGACGGCATCTTGAAGCTCCTCCATGAGCCGGAAACGGCCAAGCGGTTGGCCACCAAGGCGCTGGAGCGCCTTCAAACGGACTTCAACTGGGACAATATCGCCCGCCAGACGACCGCGACATATGACCGCGTGTGGAGCGAGTACCTTGGCAGCCCCTGGTGGCCTGGCAATGACGGCAAGGATTTGACGCCGTCTGTCTCGGGAGCTGCTGGGACTGTCGGTCTGGAAGCCGAAGCGCTGGCGCTGGACACGGATGATTCGCATACGATCGGCGCGGACGCGCCGCAGATCAAAGAGACGCAAGAATCGCACATCACCGAGGCGGCGCAATGAGCAACCCCGTCGGGATCGCGATGATCGGCGTGGGCAGGGCTGCGCAGCGACAGCACTTGCCGGCGTATCAGAAGCTTCAGGCCGAAGGCAAGGTCAAGATCGTCGCCGTGTGCGATGTCGATGAGGAAACGGCGCGGGCCGCCGCCGCCGAGTTCGGCGTTCCGCACGCCTTCACGGACTGGAACGAGATGCTGCGCATGCCGGAGATCGACGCCGTCGATGTCTGCACGCCTAACTATCTGCACAAGCAGCCGGTGGTGGACGCCTTCACCGCCGGCAAGCATGTCCTGGTGGAAAAGCCGATCGCCATCAACGCCGCCGAAGGCGCAGAGATGGTGGCGGCCGCCAAAGCCGCCGGCAAGCAGCTGCAAGTCGGCCTGAATTTAAGATTCGGGGCCGCGCAGCAGGGAATTCATCGGTTTATCGAGGACGGCAAGCTCGGCGACATCTACTATACGCGTGTCCATGCGCTGCGCCGGCGGGGGATTCCAAGCTGGGGCGTCTTCACACAAAAAGACAAGCAGGGTGGGGGGCCGCTGATCGATATCGGCGTCCATATGCTCGATCTCGCGCTCTGGTTCATGGGCCACCCGAAGCCTGTTTCTGTCTCGGGCGCGACCTACGCCAAGTTCGGCCATCGCAGCGATATTCTGGGCTTGATGGGACAGTGGGACCCCGCAACATTTAGTGTCGAGGACTTCGCGGTCGGCTTCGTGCGCTTTGAAAACGGCGCTACGCTGACACTGGAGTCGTCGTTCGCCGCGAATTTGGAGCAGAACGAGATGAACATTCATTTGTTCGGAACCGAAGGCGGCGGCCTGCTGGACATTTACAACGCCAAGGGCAATAAGATCTTCCGCGAGGAAAGCGGGACGCTGACCGACACCACGCTTGCGTATTTGACGGACGTGATGACCCACGAGATGGAAATCCGCTCGTTCGTGCAGGCCATCGCCGACGGTACGCCGGTACTGGCGACCGGCGAGCAGGGATTGATGGTCACGCAGATTCTCGACGCTCTTTATCAGTCAGCCGAAACTGGACGGGAAATAATCCTCGCGTCCTCCTAAGGGAGACCGCTCGGCATACATCATGAACTCCGCACCCACGCCACCGTCTGACGATCTTAAGCCTTACGCCCCTCAATCGCGGAGCTGGTTTCTGACGATTCTCCCCGTATGCCTGATCGCGCTTTGCGCGGAGCTCGCCACGGCGATCCTGAATAACTCCACACTGCCGGTCTACTTCCATAACGGATTGAAGATTGGGACGGATGTGCTGACCCTGATCATGATCCCGTTCTTTATCAGCGAAGCGCTGTTCAAATCGCCGCTGGGTGTTCTGGCGGATCGCTTTGGCCGCAAGCCTCTGATGCTGGCCGGCGCGCTGGTGACGGTCTTCACGCCGCTGATCCTGATGTCGATCCATTACGACCCCGCGGCGACAACCGCCGTCGCGATGGTGATTTGCTTCGGGTTTCTTCGCCTGCTCGATGGACTGGGGGGCGCCGCGCTCTGGCCGTCGCTCTTCGCGTATGTTGGCGACACTGTTCCTGAGAACAAGCGCGGCGCGGCGATGGGCCTGCTGAACGTCACTTACATGGTGGGGCTGGCGCTGAGCTTTTTGATCGGCGGCGTGGTCGATGACGCCTTTGGGCCGATCTTCACCGGAGACGCCACTCTCTCCCAGACGATGCGCACAGTCGGAAATACGATCAAGGACGGCTTCGGCCACCTGCGGCATCACGATCATACGCCGGTCGTGGACGCGGTGACGCAGGTGGCGGCGCAGCCCGAACACTACTTCCCTTCGTTTTATCTGGCCAGCGTCCTGTTCGCGATCGCGGCGATCCTCTGCGCGACGGGGCTTCGCAGCAAGGCGCAGATCCGCGCGGCGGCTCAGATCGAGCATCACGAGGAAGAGCATGTCACGTGGGCGGGATTCCTGGAGGCGATGCGCTCAGTGCCGCAGTTCCTGGCGATCGCCTTCGTCACCTTCGCAGGGATCGGCTGTATTGCGACGCTGGTGAAGATCTTCGCCATGGAAGAGTTCAAAGTGACGGAGAAAGAGGTCGGCCTGCTGGCGCTGTGGCCGATCTTGATCATCGGCGCGCTGGCGCTTCCGATCGGCCATCTTTCGGACCATTGGGGCAAAACACGGTGCGTCCGGCTTGGCTTCGTGGTATGCGCCGTCGGATTGTGGGGCATGCCGATCTCCTTCCATATGCACAGCGCGCGTGAGATTGGCTTTATCGGCTCGGCGGCCGTGATGGGGCTGGGGTTCGTACTGGCGTTTCCGGCCTGGAATGCGCTGCTGACGACCCTGGCGGACGCGGACAAGCGGGGCACGGTGATCGGGGCGGTCGCAACGGCGCAGGGCGTGGGAGTATTGCTGGGGGTGACAACCGGCGGGCTGCTTTATAAGCACGCGGGGCACATCGCGCCGTTTGTCGCGGCGGCGTCGCTGGTGACGGTCGGCATGCTTCTCTCGCTGCTCACAATTCGGGAAAGTCAATTGAAGGGGCGGGGACGATGACCGCTCATAAGAGAAGCAGGCGGTCTGCTGGTCCTGGCAGTTGTGCGAGTATTAATAAAAATTAGCGCTTGCGGAAAGATTTTTGTTATGTTATAATTCGTAAGCCGGTTTCGTATGATTTTGAAAGTCACCAATTAAGAGATCACACCGAGCGAAAGGCGATCCTAGCTTCGAAATATTTCTAGCGACGGCCTTTCGCCAAACATATCCCCAGTTGCAGACTAGTCCACGTCGTCATTTTTGTTGGAGAAACGGTTTGCGGCATCAGTTCCTTGGTTATACGCTCTCGTTACTGTCAAGCGTTCCCATGCATGCTAATGTACGCAACCACGGAGGTTGAACTCTTTGAACGCTCAGCGCCATCTGCGGATCGCAACCATCGCATCCATTTTCCTGTTTCTCGTTCTCGCGGGCTTCGCGCTCTTCGCGGGAACCACTCAATCCATCGCCGCTCGCGGCAACACGGGCAATGCGCTCGCCTATCGTATTGCGTCGGCCGGCAAAGTCATGCCCAAGACGCTGAAGTCGGTGCTTCCTACTAACGGACACCGATATGTTTACAATTTGCAGGATTATCTTTCCCAAGGAAAGAGACGCACCGCGAATTCGCAGAAGTCCGCGTTAGTGAGCACCGTCTCAATCAGCGAGCCTGTTCAAACTTTCGACATTTCCGCTCCCCCCCCCGCGTTCACTCCGGTGGCGGCAGGACTGACATCCGAAAATGACAATGCGACATGGTCGTCGGATGAGCAGAATATTGTCTTCAGTTCTAATCGGCCGAGCACTGTCGCAACCGATCCTGTTGGGCGCTTTCATCTCTGGACTTCTTCCGCCGACGGTTCCAATCCCACTCAGTTGACGTCCGGTTCCGGCAATGAGTATGAGCCTGCTCTCAGCTCTTCAGGCAGCCTGCTGGCCTTTACTTCCGACGCGAGTGATCCCGCAAGTGGCGTTCGTGACTTATACATCGTTACGTTTGCTCCCGCTGCCGGCGCTGTGAAGGTCTCGACGCTCCAATCTGTCACCGTGAAGTCCGGCGTTAATCCAGGCTTTAGCAACGTCAATCATCCCTCCTGGGCCGCCTCCCAGGATCGACTTGTCTTTTCCGCTTTGACGACGACGGGTTCCGACAAGAATCACTATCACATCTACTATCTCTACACGGCGACCTTAGGATACTATCTGCAAGGTCAGGGCACGGGAGTCAATCCTCCCGGAAAATTGACGGCTGGCCTGGAAGACGATCGCGATCCCGCCTGGTCTCCGGATGGGCACTACTTGCTGTTTTCCAGCAACAGCGCGGGCTTTGTCAATACAGGGACTACCTTCAATCCCGTAACGCAGACCACGCCATCTGCCTCCAGTGCGATTGCGGCTCATCGCAGTCTCTTTCTGCTGACGACCAATGGGAATGTTCCCTCCACCGGTAATGTGGATCTGACCGCTACCGGCGGTCGTGTCACCAATTCGACAACCACGGATGAGGGGCCTTCGTGGGCTTTCGCGAGTTCCGATTTTGCTGGTTACATTGCTTTTGGTCGCCTGTCGCCTACCGTTCCCGCCGGTGCTTCATCTCACTACGATGTTTATTACATGCGGCTGGTTACGAACCTGACGACGGGAGCAGTGACGACGGAATCTGCGTCGCCGGCGATTAAGCTGGACACCAGCGATCCCAAGAATATTTTTGATGACCGCTATCCCACGTGGTCTCCGCTGCGCAAGCACTACAGCATTGCATATCAGAGCAACCGGTCCGTGACTTACAACGGCGTCGACGGCGCTCCGCTGGAAGTCGTTCGCTCCATTCCAGACGGCTCCGAAAATGTCGGTTCCAACTATGTCGGTATTTTGGTGTCTGAAATCACTAAGGTGGATCCGCCGACACTGATTGAGTATTCTGGTGATGAAGTTATTCACACAAGCGAATTCCCTCAAACCACCACGACCCGCTTTGTGCATCCAGGCCAAAGAGTGACCTTTACGGTTCGTCTTAGCAACCGGCTTGCCGGCTTGGACGACAATAATATCTACCTGCAGATCAAGGATCCAGACAGCAAGTATCAGGATTCGCAGCAGCTTGAGCATAAGTTGTTCACGACGGACTTCAATTATGCCGTCGCTCACCCCGATCTTTACAATGTGAATGCTGCGACATTTCTGTACAACGGCGGGTTCGGAAACGACTTCTTCACGATCAACAATGTCACCTACAGCGGGCACGGCGCGCTCGGCGGCCGCGATGGAGACCACTTCATCACGATCGGTCGCAGTGGCGGCGGAGCTAACCCGTTCGACCCTGGCTTGCCTGGCTCCTCCCCCGCGACTTATATCCCGGGTGGCCAGGAATACGAATGTCAAGTTCTCAATCCGCTCTACACGGGCGTAGACACCGTGCCTGCGGATTACAGCACTCCCGCCTTCCTGCCGGGCGTCGACGATGTTCTTCCGGGCTCCGCCCCCACGCCATCGAAGAACTGGCTTAAGCTGACAAAAGCGGCGACCCAGGATAATTTAGGAGGCGTCCTTTATACGGTGACTTGGAAGACCCCGGTGTCTCCGAGTGACTACTATCTGGATGTCATCGCGTACGATAAGGCCAGTAACTGGCGCATCTTCGACAACATCTGGGGCTTTACGACCCAGAGTTTCAACGGCAACAACAAGATCCTTGTGGTCAGCGATTATGCGCTCGGCCAAAAGTTCGTCGCGTCCGCCTTTGGCCGCAATGGCGGCTTCGCCAATGCAACCCCGTTGTTTTACGGCGCGGAGTCTTATTTCACGGACGTGGATGTCGATGTCCTTCCGAATGCAGCTTACGAGACGGCGATTGGTAAAATCAATACAGGCGGTAAAGATCCGACTTCCACAAAGGATCCCGTGCCGATGGTCATCGATTTTGGATATCGTGGTCAAAACGATCCACAAAATGAGGACATTACTGGATTTGGAACAGTGGAAAATGCGCTGGGAGTTCAGTCCGAAGATCCAACGACATTGACCTATGACATTTGGCGTATTCTCAGCCGCGGCCCCGTGGTCAGAGACACGCTTCTTGGGTATGCGCCATCGAACTCGCAGCTCCAGCCAGCGGTCACCAAGCTTGGTCAACCAGCCGCGAGATTTGCGATTGCCGAGAAATGCGTCGTCTGGCTTAGTCCTTATACCGGCGATCTCCTCGTCGGTCCTGGAACTCTGCGCGATCAAGCAACGCAGGCGCTGATCGCGGAATACATGGACAAGGGCGGGCGCATTTTTGTCACCGGACAGAATGTCGCTTCGGCGGTGACGGAACATGGCTCCATCAATAATCCTGTGACGGACGCCAATCCTAGCTTCATCGCGAAGTACCTGGGCGCAACCTATCTGGGGGCGATTGCCCAATCGGATATTTTAGCAAGTCACGCCAATGTTGCCAATGTGGCCAAATTGGGCCATCGCGCCTCGTATGATGGTCACTTCAATACAAACGTCGGGTTTCCCAGAATAACAAGCGTCAACGATAACGGGATTTATTTCTTTGACAACAATACGCACCCGTCAGATTTCCCGTTGATCTTGAACAACTCGAATATCAATCCTGGTAATGGCAGGTTCCTAGACTTCGCGCGCACCGAGGCTTCCCTCGATCAGCACATCGCGGTGAATGTGCCATCCCTAATTACTTATGGAAATGGGGGTTCATTCAGTGAAGCATCGGCGAGCATCGATACGATCAAACCCAATGCGGACTCCAACCCAGACATTCTCTTTACCCCGCCGGTTGCGCCTGACGCGACTTAGCCATTAGGGCTGATCACACGGGAAAATGGAGCGTCTGGAAGCCGGGTTGTCTTTTCTTCGT
The DNA here is from genome assembly GCA_025963815.1 of Capsulimonas sp. Taxonomy (GTDB): domain Bacteria; phylum Armatimonadota; class Armatimonadia; order Armatimonadales; family Capsulimonadaceae; genus Capsulimonas. The sequence goes on along the minus strand of JAOQAA010000438.1, from coordinate 44 downwards.
TCGGTCTGGAAGGGATGGGTATCGAGTTCTTCAAGGTTAGCAAC
>JAOQAA010000412.1 GCA_025963815.1 Capsulimonas sp. | reverse complement strand
CGGCAACTATCTTGAAGGCAACACGATCGCCGAGCGCTTCGACTGGAAGAAGACGCTCGGACCGCCCGAGAACCGTCCTGGCCATCCCTGCCCGTGGGGCTATCGCTCGACCGACGGCATGGGACTGCTGGAGTTCTTGTACTGGTGCGAAGACATGGGCGCCTGCACGCCGCGCGCTTGGAGCAGTTCCAGCGCGCCGTACGCCACGGCGTCGTTGGCGCAGAAGACGGCGGTCGGCAGGGGAGCCGGGCCATCGAGCAGTTCCTTCATATGGTCCCGGCCGCTGTGCGCGGTGAAGTCGCCGACCAGGATCAAGCCATCGTCCAAAGCGATCCCGGCTTCCAGCAGCGCCCATTAGTAACCCGCCAGCCGCTGTTGCGCCCCAGACTGGTCGAGCTGTCCGGTGAAGTGGGCGATCCGCCGATGTCCAAGGCCGATCATGTGCGTGACGATCTTGTAGGCGCCGCCTTCGTCGTCCACTTCCAGATTATGGATGCCGGGCATCATTTCGCCGCCATGGATGGTGACGAACGACGTGCGGCGCGAAAGGATTTCGCAAAACTCCGGCGTCAACTGCGGTCCTAAAAACACGATGCCGCCAATCCGAGACCGAAAAAACCGTCGTGTTCTATCCGTTGCTAACCCCTTCGGCCAGGATGCCGTTCAAAAGCTCCAGAAAATATAAGTTCAAAGGGCCGTCGATGATCGCGACAACGCCGAGAGTATCCATACGGCGGCGGGACAAGCCCCGGCCCACGGCGTTAGGCTGATAATGCAGCCTCTTGGATTCGGATGCGGGTCGCGTCGGAAACGCAAGTGGCGGACCGGGCGCCGTTCAAAACCACGGACACGGTCATCGCGGCCACGCCAGCCTCTCGGGCAACGTCTTTGAGTGTTGGTGCGACTGTTCGTCTCATGAGATAATGTTATACTCTCTGTGTTCGCCGATCCACGATTACTGTGGGATCAGGGTTTCCCGCCAGGTTTGCCCGCATTAGCCTGAGCAGCCGCCTGAGTGACGGCGGCGTTTTTCGCCGCGCTATTACTGGCGCAGGAGTTTTGATGCGCCTTCTCGCAGGCTTTCGCAAACACACGAAACAAGATCGCCGCCAATATCGCAATGACAATGACGACAACAAGAAGCTCGATCGGTGTGAAGCCTTTGAGCCTAATGCGCGAAATGAATCACGATTAGCTCATAGTCTTTACCTTCTCCTAACGAACGCAACTCCGAAAAACCAGACCGGATGCTGAATTTCCGGGGATATGAAACTATTCTAACACCGAATTATCGTCTCATCAAGGGCTTTCTTGAAATAGATTACCGATAATTCAAAAATAAAATTATCGGTAATTCATGCGGAATTGATTGCTTTTGCCGCAGACCAATAGTATAATGGTCCCACTATGAAGTTCACTGATGGAAACTGGATGATACGCGAAGGCGTGCGGACTTATCACCCGGCGCAGGCGTACGATATCGATACCACGGACATGTCCGTGACGGCTTACGCTCCCGTTCAGAAGATCCGCCACCGCGGCGATACGCTGACGGGCCCACTCATCACCATGCGGCTTTCTTCGCCCGTTAGTGACGTGATCCAAGTGCTATTAATGCACTATAGCGGCGAGCGTGAAGAATCGCTCCGCTTTCCCATCGTGTCGCAGGAAACCGCGCAGGCGATTACGCAGAGCGACGATCAGTACGCCTCCATCACCAGCGGCGCCTTGACGGCGCGGATCGATCGCACGAACTGGGCGCTCGACTTCCTCGCGGAAGATGGACGGGTCATCACCGGCAGCGGCAACAAAGGCATTGGACTGGCGGAGGTCGAAGGCGAAGACGCATACATCCACGAGCAGCTTTCGCTGGGGGTCGGCGAGTGTGTCTACGGCCTAGGTGAGCGATTCACATCATTTGTGAAAAACAGTCAGGTGGTTGAGATCTGGAACAAAGACGGCGGCGCGGGCAGCGATCAGGCGTATAAGAACATCCCGTTTTATCTGACCAATCGCGGCTACGGCGTCTTCGTGAATCAGCCTGGAAACGTGTCGTTCGAGATCGGATCGGAGAAAGTCGCCCGCGTCCATTTCAGCGTTCACGGACAGTCGCTGGAGTATTTCGTGATTTACGGGCCGAGTCCCAAGGAGATCCTGGAGAAATACACGGCGCTCACGGGACGGCCGGCGCTTCCGCCGGCGTGGTCGTTTGGGCTGTGGCTGACAACTTCCTTTACCACGAGCTACGACGAAGCGACTGTCACCAGTTTTATCCAGGGCATGACGGACCGAGACATCCCGCTGCATGTCTTTCACTTCGACTGCTTCTGGATGCACGAATTTCACTGGTGCGACTTTGCCTGGGATACGCGCGTGTTCCCCGATCCCGCCGCCATGCTCGCCCGTCTCAAAGAACGTGGACTGCGCGTCTGCGTATGGATCAATCCCTACATCGCCCAGCGCTCGGCGCTCTTCGCCGAGGGCAAGGCCGGCGGCTATTTCCTGAAGCGCCCCGATGGCTCCGTGTGGCAGACGGATCAGTGGCAGCCGGGCATGGCGATCATCGATTTTACCAATCCGGAAGCCTGCCGATGGTACACGGACAAGCTGCGCGCCCTCCTGCATCAAGGAGTAGATTGCTTCAAGACCGACTTCGGCGAGCGCATCCCCACCGATGTTGTCTACCACGACGGCTCCGATCCGGCGGCGATGCACAACTATTATTCTTATCTCTATAATAAAACCGTCTTTGATTTGCTGCGCGAGGAGCGCGGCGAGGGCGAGGCCGTACTGTTCGCGCGCTCCGCCACGGCGGGCTGCCAGCAATTCCCGGTCCACTGGGGCGGCGACTGCGCCTCCGACTTCGAGGCGATGGCCGCGAGCCTGCGCGCCGGCCTGTCGCTCTGCCTTTCGGGATTCGGCTTCTGGAGCCACGACATTGGCGGCTTCGAGGGAACGCCGCCCGCCGCCCTTTACAAGCGCTGGGTCGCCTTCGGCCTGCTCTCGCCGCACAGCCGTCTGCACGGCAGCTCGTCTTACCGCGTCCCGTGGGTCTATGACGAAGAAGCCGTGGACGTGCTTCGTTTCTTCACCAAGCTCAAGTGTCGTCTGATGCCTTATCTCTTCGGAGCCGCCGTCGAAGCGCATCAAACAGGCGTCCCTATGATGCGCGCCATGATGCTGGAGTTCCCTGACGATCCGGGCTGCGAGTATCTCGACCGCCAGTATCTTCTCGGTGGTTCGCTGCTGGTCGCTCCCGTCTTCTCCCAGGAAGGCTCGGTCAGTTACTATCTGCCCGAAGGCCGCTGGACCGAATATCTGACCGGCCGCACGATCGATGGCCCGCGCTGGGTCCGCGAGGAGCACGGGTTCCTGAGCCTGCCGCTCTTCGTCCGTCCAAACTCCATCATCCCTGTCGGCGCTGACGATGAGCGCCCGGACTACGACTTCGCCTCCGGCATCGAATTCCAGGTCTATGAGTTGTCCGAAGGAGCGCATATTCAGGTATCCATTCCCACCCTCACGGGAGAGACAGGCGCGTCGCTGACAGCCACCAAGAACGGCGGCAAGATCACGGCGTCCATGAACGGCGCCGCTCAGGACTGGCGGCTGCGGCTGATGGGGGTCGCGAACATCAAGTCCGTAGACGGCGGTTCGTCCGAGGCTGGCGAGCGCGGCGCGCTGGCGCTGCCGGCGGCGGGCGAGAGCTCGATAACCGTGACGGTTTAATTTTATCGGCGAGAAACAATATCATGGGCAATACACGTTTCGAGCACACTTTCCAGGATCCCGGCGCGCCCATCGAAGAGCGCGTGACCAGCCTCCTGTCATTGATGACGCCTGAGGAGAAGATCTCCTGCCTGGGCACCGACCCCAATGTTCCGCGCCTTGGCGTCAAGGGCAGCGGGCATATCGAAGGACTGCACGGGGCTGCGATGGGCGAGCCGGGCGGCTGGGGCAAACCGAACCCCATTCCCACCACGACCTTCCCGCAGGCGATTGGCCTTGGACAGACGTGGGATGTGGGTTGCGTGCGCCTCGCCGCCGAGATCGAGGGGCTGGAAGCGCGTTATCTATTTCAGCATCCCGAGTACGGACGCGGAGGAATCGTCGTTCGGGCTCCCAACGCCGACCTTGGGCGCGATCCACGCTGGGGACGGACGGAGGAGTGCTACGGGGAGGATCCCTATTTCAATGGAACACTGACCGCTGCGTTCGTCCGCGGCTTGCAGGGTGACCATCCGAAGTACTGGCGCGCGGCGTCGCTGATGAAGCATTTTCTCGCGAACAGCAACGAGAACGGGCGGGAAAGTTCGTCGTCGGACTTCGATGAGCGGCTCTTCCGGGAGTACTATTCCGTTCCATTCCGTATGGAGTCGAGGCTAGATCGCGGGCATACATGGCGGCTTATAACTCGTACAACGGCATTCCCTGCTCCGTACATCCCATGCTCAAAGAGATCACCGTGAAGGAATGGGGACAGGACGGGATCATCTGCACCAACGGCGGGGCGATGAAGCTGCTGGTCTCCGATCACAAGGCGTTCCCCGATGAAGAGCGCGCGTGCGCGGCCGTCATCCAGGCAGGGATCGGACAGTTTCTGGACGATCACGCAGAGCCAACGCACGCAGCTTTGGAGCATGGCCTTGTGACCGAGGCGCAGATTAACGATGCGCTGCGCGGTAACTTCCGAGTCATGATCCGCCTGGGCCTGCTCGATCCGCCGGAGATCGTTCCCTACACGCGGATCGGCGCGGACGGCGCCCCCGCGCCCTGGCTTTCCGAAGAACACAAAACCGCCGCGCGCCTGGTCACGCAGAAATCCATTGTGCTGCTGAAAAACGAGGATCGGCAGCTGCCTCTGAACAAGCAAATTCTGAAATCGGTCGCCGTCATCGGCGCTTACTCGGATTCGGTCCTGCTCGATTGGTACAGCGGCTCGCCGCCATACGCCGTCACCCCGCTGCAGGGCATACAGGCCAAGATGGGCGCGGACATGACGGTTCGGCATTCGGACGCCGCCGATATCGCATCCGCCGTGGAGGCCGCGCGGGCATCGGATGTCGCCATCGTCATTGTCGGGAATCACCCCACGGGAGACGGTGGCTGGGCCAAGGTCACCAAACCGGAGTATGGGAAAGAATCCGTTGATCGGCAGTCGCTCGACCTGGAGGAAGAAGAACTGATCCGGCAAGTCCATGCGGCAAACCCGCGCACAGTCGTCGTGCTCATCTCCTCGTTCCCCTACACCATCCGGTGGACGCAGGAGAATATTCCAGCGATTGTGCAGATGACGCACAACAGCCAGGAGCAGGGAAACGCCCTCGCCGATGTTCTCTTCGGGGATTATAATCCGGCGGGACGCCTTGTCCAGACCTGGCCGCAGTCGATCGATCAGCTTCCGCCGATGATGGACTACAACATCCGCCTCGGCCGCACGCATCTATATTTCGAAGGCGATGCGCTCTACCCATTCGGTCATGGGCTGAGCTACACCCAGTTTGCCTACACCAACCTTCAGACAAGTTCTGACACAATCCTTGGGAACGGATCTGTCGCCATCCGTTTCGATCTGACCAATACCGACGACAGAGCCGGCGAAGAAGTCGCGCAGCTGTACGTGCGCTACCTCGGTTCCCAGGTGGCGCGGCCGCTTCAGGAACTCCAAGGTTTCCAGAGGATTGCGCTCGCGCCGGGCGAGACCAAGTCCATTACGATCACAATAGAAGCGTCCCAGCTCGCTTATTGGAACGAGGAGCAGCAGTTCGAAGTGGAGAGCGATCGTGTGGAAATCGGGGTCGGCGGATCGTCGCGCGCGATCGTCTTGCGCAAGTCCCTGAATGTCTCAGCTCCCAGCAAATTTGCAATACTTGCAGCCATCGTGTGACAGGAAGAAGCAGTCGTTTATGAGATACTTTCCATTCGGCAGAGCGGCCTTCAGTATTCTGATGCTGGCCGTGGCTTCGGGCGCATGGCTGTCCCTGCAGCCCGCGCCTAAACATCACGCCACGCTCACGTACTGGACGTTCGCGACTACGCACTACGACTCATACAAAAAGATCATTCCGGAGTTCGAGCGCCAGAACCCCGGCGTTACCGTCGATCTGGAGCTGGTGTCTCTGAACGCTTTGGCTTCCCGCATGCAGGCGGCCATGCTCGCGGACCTGGACGTGCCGGACCTTTGCGAAATGGAGATCGGACAGTCGGCGGCGCTGTTTCGAGGCCCCACCAAGGATATCGGCCTCGTCGACCTCAGCCCGCGCATCCATGCGCCCGGGCCAAACGGCGCTCCGCCGCTTTGGGACCGGGTGGTGCATGCGCGATTTTCGCCCTACACGAACCGGGGCCATATTTACGGTCTCCCGCATGATGTGCACGCCGTGCAGCTTGCTTACCGCCGGGACATCTTTGAGAAGGCGGGCGTCGATGTGTCTCAGATTAAGACCTGGGATGACTTCGTCAAAACCGGCCGCAAAATGACGATCCCGAACAAGCGCTACATGATGGAAATGTCCGACAGCGACGCCACTGTTCTGGAGCCGCTTCTGTTTCAGCGCGGCGGCGGATACTTCGATGAAAACGGCCATGTCATCATGGACAACGAGATCGCGGTGCAGACGATGTGCTGGTACGTTCCATTGGTCGCCGGGCCGCACAAGATCGCCAGCAGTGTCGGCTACTTCGGTCAGGTGCAGACTAAGGCCGTTGAGGATGGCTATATGCTCTGCTACATCTGCCCGGACTGGCGCTCCAAGACCTTCGAGAACGATGTTTCGCATATGAAGGGCAAGATGGGGCTGACGCCCCTGCCGCTGGCCGCGCCCGGCGGCGCCCCCACTACCACCTGGGGCGGCACCATGGTGGGAATCACCAAGCACAATAACCACCAGGACCTCGCCTGGAAGCTGGCAATGTTCCTGATGCTCGACAGGACGCAGGTCGCCGACCGGTACCGTTCGACAAACATCCTGCCGCCGGTCAAAGATCTCTGGACCGATCCGGCGTTTCACGAGCGCAGCGCTTACTGGAGCCATGAGAAGGCGGGCGAGTCCTACATCCGTCTCGCTCCGGAAGTTCCGCCGCACTACAGCAGCCCGGTAAGCCAGACGGCGACGGACAAGCTCAGCCAGGCTCTGATCGACTGCGTCCAATACTACAACGCCCACGGCTATATCGACCATGGCGACGCCCAGTTCGAGAGCTATGTCCGCTCACGGCTGAAGCTGCGCGCCGACCAGGTCCGGGCCATGGCAGGAAGGAACCCCTATTGAGCAACATTCTTACCGTCCGGCCCGCAGCGCAGACGGTTTCCGAGAGCGGACCGCGCCGAAGCCGACGCCCTCTCTCAGATAAGACCACGCCGTACTTATTTGTCTCGCCGTTTCTGATCCTCTTTGCCGTCTTCGGCGTCTGGCAGATCGTACGCAGTTTGATTCTCGCCTTTTACGCCACGAATGGGCCGAAGAGCCAGGTGTTCTTCGGACTCAATAATTTCCA
>JAOQAA010000403.1 GCA_025963815.1 Capsulimonas sp. | reverse complement strand
CCGCTGTCTCCGTACGCAATATTCGCTTACCTAAAGACACGCTTTGCAGCTTCGCCTTGCCGGCCTCGCGCGCTTCTGGATCGGTGAAGCCGCCCTCGGGGCCGATGACAATGAGGACGTTTTTCGGCGGCTGCGGCAGCGCTTCAAGAGTGCTCTTCAGAGTCGTCTTGATTTCGCCTTCGTAGGCAAATAAGGCGAGGTCGAATTGGCTGACTGTGGCGACAACTTGGCTGAAGGTCTGGTCGGCGCGGACTTCGGGGAGCAGGGCGCGGTGGGACTGCTCGGCGGCGGTCTTGACGATCTCGTTCCAGCGGGCAAGGCGTTTGAGATGTCGCTCGCGGGGCAGATGGGTGAGGCTTCGCGAGCTTTCGTAGGCCCAGAAGGCGTGCGCGCCGGCTTCGGTGCCGCGCTGGAGAACCTGCTCCATCTTATCGGCGACTTTGGGAAGCGCCTGTGCGACCGTGATGCGTGTCTGCGCTTCCGTGTCGAGCTTTATGATTGTGGTGATCCGGGCCGTCGCGCGCGACTTGCCGACTTCGTCGAGTTTGGCGACGAACTCTGTGCCAAAGCCGTCCAATACGGCGATCAGGTCGCCCGGATTGGCGTGCAGGACGACCTTGAGGTGGTGAGCGTCATCGGGGCCGAGGGTCACCATGCCGTGGGCAATTTGGTCGGGGCTGATGAAAAATCGGGTCACGGCTTATACCGCGCTGCGGCGGAACACGAGGGCGACCCAGTCGCCTTGTCGGCGTGTTTCGAGCGGGGAGAAGCCTTCGGTTTCCACGGCCATGCGCACATCGGTTTCGCGCGTGTCGATGATCCCTGAGGCGATAAATATACCCTCTGGCTTCACTCGCTCGGCGATTTCTTCCCGCAGGCCGATGATGACGTCCGCCAAAATATTCGCAACTACCAGATCGTACTGCCCACCGGGCAGATCGACGCCGAACTCAATCGAGACGCCGTTGACTTCGGCGTTCTCGGCGGCAATCTTCACGGCCAGGGTGTCGATGTCGTTCGCGACGACCGATCCCGCGCCTAGCTTGGAGGCGGCGATGGCGAGAATCCCCGAGCCTGTACCGATGTCCGCGACGGTAATGCCGGGCGTCACATAATCTTCCAGGGCGGCGAGGCAGAGCTGGGTTGTCGGGTGGCTGCCGGTGCCGAAGGCCATGCCGGGATCAACGACGATCGGCATACGCCCGGTCGAAAGATCGGGATCTTCCCAGGGAGGAGTGACGACAAGACGGCGGCCGATGGGGATCGGCTTGAAGTACGCCTTCCAGGCGTTCGCCCAGTCATCCTCCTGAACGTACTTGATCGTGATTTCCGTGCCGGCGTTCTCGACGCCGAAGCCTGCGAGCGCCTCCAATGAGGTCGTCAGGGTCAGCAGGCGGTCTTCGATCCGGTCGTCCACGGGAAGATATCCCACAACCGTCGGAGGAACCTTGGTGTCCTGAACGACGAAGCCGCCGCATCCGACTTCATTGAAACAATTACCGACCGCGTCGGTGGCGTCCGGACCGGCTTCCACGCTGATTTCGGCCCACCGCATCGTGCTCGGAGTTGACGTGACGCTCATTTGTGCGTGAATGCTTTCTTAACGCTGTCGAAAAAACCGCCGTCTTCCGGCTGGATCGTTTCGCCCGAGGCCGCCGCGAACTCACGGAGCAGACGCTTCTGGTCGTCGCTGAGCTTGGTCGGAACGGCGACCTTGACCTGGATGATCTGATCGCCTTTATCGTGGCTGCGGGTATTGAGGTCCGGGAAGCCCTTGCCGCGGAACTTGAAAGTGGCGCCGGGCTGTGTGCCCGCTGGGATCGTCAGTTTTTCCGCGCCGCCCAGGATCGGGACTTCGATCTGCGCGCCGAGCGCCGCCTGCGCGTAGGAGATGCTGGTGTCGTGCAGCACATCGTTGCCGCTGCGCTTGAAGTCAGGGTGGGGGCGCAGGTAAACGACCACATAGAGGTCGCCCGACTGGCCGCCGCGCAGGCCGGCGTCACCGGCGCCCTGGTCCACCAGACGCGTTCCCGTATCCACGCCTCCCGGAACCTGAATCGTATGTTCCTTGGTCTGGCGTGTGCGGCCCTGGCCACGACAGGTCGTGCAGGGATCGCTGATGATTCGGCCCTCACCGCGGCAGTTGGCGCAGGGCGCCACCGTGGCGAAGGAGCCGAGGATCGTGTTCTGAACGTGGCGCACCTGGCCGGAGCCCTGGCAGGCCGAACAAGTCTTGGGGGTGGTTCCGGGTTTGGCGCCGCTGCCAGTGCAAGTCTCACAGCTTTCCAGGCGGGTCAGCTTGAGGGTCTTCTGGACGCCGAATGCGGCCTCCTCCAGCGTGATCTCCAGATCGTAGCGCAGGTCGGAGCCTTGCGTCGCCTGCTGGCGCGCCCGATCTCCGCCGCCGCTGGCGGCGCGGCCGCCGAAGCCGCCGCCGGCGCCAAAGAACATGTCGAAGATATCGCCGACGCCGAACCCATCGGCGCCGCCCATGCCGCCCTGCGGGCCGGCGTGGCCGAACTGATCGTACATCTGGCGCTTCTCGGGCGTGGAAAGGATCTCATGAGCTTCATTCAGCTCTTTGAACTTCTCCTCCGCGTCCTTGTCGCCGGGATTGACGTCGGGATGGTACTTGGCCGCAAGCTTGCGGAAGGCGGAACGGATATCGGGCGGCTGCGCGTCTCGTCCGACACCCAGCACTTCATAATAATCACGTTTATTTGACATAGTTCAATATACGAAAAGTGACGTCCGAAAATTAAAAATAACAATTAGAAGAGTAACAATGAGTTCAAAAAAATGGTCTTGCTCTGAATGGGACAAGGACTCAGCGGAAGACACGATATGCGTCTGCCGCTGAGTCCCGTCCTTGGTTATTTGCTAATTGTCCGAAAGTGACTGTCCGCGCCGACTAGACGTCGCGGAATTCGCCTTCGATGGTAACGTCGCTGGCCGGTGCTTCCGAGGAGGGAGCGGAGCCGAGCGCTTCCAGGCCGTCGAAACTCGGCGCCGTGAAGTCCGGCGTCGCGGTCGATCCAAAGCCGTTGCCGCCGCCATTGGCTCGGCTTCGCGCTTCGTAGAACGCTTTGCTCAGCGCCAGCAGGGATGTGTTCAGATCATCCAGACCCTGACGCGCCGAAGGGCCGTCGAAGTTGTTGAGCGCTGCGGTCAGCTTGGCGGCCGACGCGTTGACCGTATCGATCAGATACTGATCGACCAGGCCTCGCGCGTCCTTGCCGATGCGAACGGCTTGATAGATCTGCTGATCCGCCTTGTTGCGGATCTCCTGCTCTTCGCGCCGCCGCTCGTCCTTCTTGCGATACTGTTCCGCTTCCTTGACCATGCGCTCGACTTCGTCGTGTCCCAGACCGCTGGAGGCGGTGATGGTGACGTTCTGCATGTTGCCGGTCGCGATATCCTTGGCCGAAACGTGCACGATGCCGTTCTGGTCGATGTCGAACGTGACCTCGATTTTGGTGACGCCTCGCGTGGCTGGCTGGAGACCCGAGAGCTGGAACTTGCCGAGCGTCTTGTTGTCGATCGCGAAGTCGCGCTCGCCCTGAAGCACGTGGATGTCGACCGCCGTCTGGTTGTCGAACGCCGTGGTGAAGAGCTGCGAGTGCGAGGTCGGGATGGTGGTGTTGCGCTCGATCAGCCGTGTGAACACTCCGCCCTGCGTTTCAATGCCCAGCGAAAGGGGCGTGACGTCCAAGAGAACGATGTCGGTGACGTGGCCGCCGAGGATGCCCGCCTGGATCGCGGCGCCCTGCGCGACGATCTCATCCGGGTTGATGCCCTTATGCGGCTCCTTGCCGAACATGATCTTGACGGTTTCCTGCACCAGCGGCTTGCGAGTCATGCCGCCGACCAGCAGGACTTTTTCAATGTCCGCCGTGGACAGCTTGGCGTCGGCCATCGCCTGTTCCGTCGGCGCGATCATACGCTCGATCAGATCCTTGGTCAGCTCTTCCAGCTGGGTGCGCGTCAGCGACATCTCCAGGTGGGCGGGGCCGTCCTCGGTGGAGGAGATAAAGGGCAGGTTAATGTTGGTGGTGAATACGGTCGAAAGTTCGACCTTCGCCTTCTCCGCCGCTTCCTTAAGGCGCTGCATCGCCATGCGGTCCTTGGTGAGATCAACGCCGGTCTGCTTCTTGAACTCGGTCGCGAGCCAGTCCATGATCCGCACGTCCCAGTCGTCGCCGCCCAGATGGGTGTCGCCTGAGGTTGCGCGGACTTCAA
>JAOQAA010000394.1 GCA_025963815.1 Capsulimonas sp. | reverse complement strand
TGGGGACGCTGCAGGAGATACTGCTTGGACCGGCCCACAATGATAACGGCACAATGAATTTGGTCGGCGCGCTGCGCATGTCGATGGCGTCCTGCGGCGCGCGCACGATCCGTGAAATGCAGCAAGCGGAACTGGTGATTGCCCCAAGTATCGCGACTGAGGGGAAAGCGCAGCAGCGCGCTCAGCACGTAGGGCAGGGGCGCTAAACAATATGTCTACAGACCAAACCTCCGGCGCAGCGATTGCGCCCGTGACTCCGAGTGAGTTAATCATCGTTCTCGATTTCGGCGCGCAGTATACGCAGCTGATCGCTCGCCGTATCCGCGAGTGCCACACTTACTGCGAAATCCTGCCGTACGACGTTCCTATCGAAACCATCAAGGCTCGTAACCCCGTCGGTCTCGTCTTCTCGGGCGGCCCGTCTTCGGTCTATGAAGCCGGCGCTCCCCGGATCGACAAAGCGATCTATGATTTGGGCCTGCCGATCCTCGGCATCTGCTACGGCATGCAGAGCATGGCGAACGACCTCGGCGGCGTCGTCAGCATGGCGACGCTCAAAGAGTTCGGCAAAACTCGTCTGGACGTCCTCGATCCGACAGTCATGTTCGAGGGACTCAACCGAGACCTGATCTGCTGGATGAGCCATGGCGACACGGTGGAAGCTCCCCCTCCGGGATTCACCATCGCCGCCGCGACCGATAGCTGCCCCGTGGCCGCCATGTACGACGCCGAGCGCCGCTTCTACGCCGTTCAGTTCCATCCGGAAGTCGTCCACACTCCCTGGGGCACGGAGATCATCCGTAACTTCCTGGAGAAAGTCGTGGAGACGCACGGCCTCTGGACGATGGGTTCGTTCATTGAGCAGCAGATCGATCTGGTCCGCAAGCAAGTCGGCGAAAATCAAGTGGTCTGTGGCCTCTCCGGCGGCATCGACAGCTGCACCGTCGCCGCTCTGGTCCACAAGGCGATCGGCAACCAGCTCACCTGTATCTTTGTCAACCACGGTCTGCTGCGCAAGGGCGAGGAAGACGATGTCCGCCGCAAGTTCGCGGCCGCGTTCAACATCAACCTCATCTATGTGGACGCCGTGGAGCGCTTTGTCGGCAGGCTCGCCGGCGTGACCGATCCGGAGCGCAAGCGCAAGATCATCGGTGAAGAGTTCGTTCGCGTCTTTGAAGAAGAGTCGCTGAAGCTGACCAACGCCAAATTCTTGGCTCAGGGCACGCTTTACCCGGATGTGATCGAATCCGGCACTAAGAGCGCCGCGAAAATCAAGACGCACCACAACGTCGGCGGTCTGCCGGAGAACATGAACCTGAAGCTCGTCGAGCCGCTTCGTTTCTTGTTCAAAGACGAAGTGCGCGCCGTGGCCGAGGAGCTTGGACTTCCGAGCGACATGGTCTGGCGCCAACCGTTCCCCGGCCCGGGCCTCGCCATTCGCATTATCGGCGAAGTGACGATGGAGCGCCTGCACCTTCTGCGCAGCGCTGACTGGGTCATCATTGATGAAATCAAGCGCGCCGGTCTGTACCGCAAAGTGTGGCAATCGTTTGCCGTGCTGATTCCTATCAAGAGCGTTGGCGTCATGGGCGATCAGCGCACCTACGCTTATCCGATTGTCCTGCGGGCGGTCACGAGCGAAGACGCCATGACCGCCGAATGGGCGCGTCTTCCCTACGAAGTCCTGGAACGAATCTCCAGCCGTATCGTCAATGAAGTACCGGGCGTGAACCGCGTCGTGCTCGACATCACGAGCAAGCCGCCAGCTACCATCGAGTGGGAGTAATCTCCTCCCATGGATCTGGCTCGGTTTGAACCATTCGCGCGAGAAAACGTTTCCAATCTGATCTTCGTCACTGTCAGCGGCGCGCACCTTTATGGGTTCCCGTCGCCTGACAGCGATGTCGATCTGCGCGGGGCGTTTCTGGCGCCGCTCAGTACGTTGATTTCACTTTCACGTCCAGTGGAGACATTGGAGCCGAAGGGGTGGGTCGATGGACTGGAAACCGAGATGGTGGCGCATGATCTTGGGAAGTACTTACGTCTGCTGATCAAGCCCAGCGGCTACGTACTCGAGCAGATCTTTTCGCCCTGGGTGGTGCTGACGTCGCCGGCGCACGAAGAGTTAAAGACTTTGGCGCAGGCCAGTTTGAGCCGCCGTCTGATCCGGCACTATCGCGGTTTCGCACTCAGTGAGTGGCGCGCCTATCAAAAATCGGACGCCGAGAAGACCGTCAAACGCCTTCTCTATTTGTTTCGAGTGTTGATGACGGGAATCGTCGTGCTGAGCGAAGGCGTGGTAGAATCCAACTTGACTGTGCTCAACGAGCGCTTTGGTTTGGACCTTGCGTCGCTGATTGACGCCAAGGTCCGCGAGCATGTGCTCATGACGGCTGACGACGGACCATATGTCCGTGAGATCGAGCGATTATTCGTGCAACTGGACGAAGCGGCGCAGAAATCGCCGCTTCCGGAAAATACTCCGAACCGCGACGCAATCGAGGAATTTCTCGTTCGGCTGCGTCTGCAGCAGGTTAGTTTGAAACAGTAGGGGAAGGTTAAGCTGATATGGCATCGGTACAGATGGATCTGGAAGAGGATGTGGCGGAGGTTCTGCTGACGCAGGAACAGATCGCCACGCGCGTCGCGGAGCTAGGCGCGCAGATTTCCCTGGATTACGCCGGGAAGGACCTGATGCTCATCTGCATCTTGAAGGGCGCCAATATCTTCCTGGCGGACCTGGTTCGTCAAATCACGATCCCCGTCGCTTACGACTTCGTGGCCGTCTCCTCTTATGGAGCGGATACGAAATCGTCCGGCGTGGTCCGTATTTTGAAAGATTTAGACGAAAGCGTCGAAAGCAAGCATGTTCTCGTGGTCGAGGATATCGTGGACACAGGCTTGACCCTGCGTCTTTCTTACTTGCTGGAAAACCTGCGTTCGCGCCGCGCCGCTTCCGTCAAGGTCTGCACGCTGCTCGATAAGCCCGTCCGCCGCCGTGTGGACGTTCCGGTCGACTATTTCGGCTTCAAGGTGGAAGACCAATTTGTCGTCGGCTATGGCCTGGATTACCAGGGTAAGTATCGCAGCTTGCCGTATATCGGTGTGCTTAAGCCCGAGATCTATGGCGGCGGCTAGCCACGGAACTTTTCTAAGGATTCCAACGCCAATCATTTTTGGTTGAAAAATCCG
>JAOQAA010000367.1 GCA_025963815.1 Capsulimonas sp. | reverse complement strand
GCGCCGGGACCGAGTCCGCAACACCGATCGCGACTGGGCTCACCACGCTGAGCTATACGGATTTCGGTATGACAGTTGGCAACCGATATTACTATAAGGTCGCCGCCGTCAACAACGCCGGCATAAGCGCGATGTCGAGTGAGGTCTCTGCGGTCCCGCCGGGCTCCAACATCGCTCCGAGCGGAACGGGGTACCTGTGGGCCAAGAACACGACGGCGACATCGAACTCCAACCAGACCGCCAGCACCGGAGTCAATGACAGTAACCTGACGACTTCCGTCAATGTCTGTCCAGATGGAGAAGCCGGCGCGGTCAAGTGGGAAGGGGCAGGGGTAGTGTGGTCGGCGGCGACGCATACCATCACTTCCGCCAGCTTTATCAACGGCGCGAACGACGGCGGCGGAAACGGCTACTTGCAGGCCAGCTGCCAGCTGCAGTTCACCACGGACGGAACTACCTGGACCAGTTCGGGATGGACATGTAGCCCCGCCTATCCCAATTCCAGCTCGGCTTTTAGCCAGACGTACACTTTCAGCGGAACACCGGCGACAGGAGTAAAGGGCGCACGGATCGTCGGCGCCACCGGCTCCAGTTCCTGGAGATGGCAGGTGAAGGAAGTGCAGTTCACCGGGCTATAACCACCACGGTAGGCAAGTCCATCACGTCACACAACAATGGCCGCTTTCGCGTATTGCGCGAAAGCGGCCATTGTCGTTGGGGGCGCGTCGCCGAGACCGTGACTTCGGGAGACGCGCTAATGAGTGACGAGAACCTCTTCGTCCACCGTCTCATGCGCCACCCGTCCATCATCGAGCGGATCGCGGCTCGATGTTTGCAGCATTTTGAGCAGGCTGCGGATGTCGAGTACGCCCCCAATGGTGAACCAGACGGAGGCCGGGATACACTGCGCCAGCAGCAAAATGATGTAGGTCTTCCAGAACGGCGCCCAGAAGGCGTCTGAGATCGCATGGAAGGCGAAGTGGGCGACGCACACGGTGATGAAGACGGCCCACCAGCCGAAGGTCCACACGGCGAAGAGGATAGCGAGAAACCGGTCGCCCTTGGAGAACTCGGAGCCCATCCCCAGCATCTCCTGCCAGCGGCTTTTAGCAACCGACTTCTTCTCATGCTCGTGCGGATCGACGGCGTAGGCGCCCCGATGCAGCATCTTTTCCAAGTTGAACGGCCGCCGCGCGCCGCCCGTGATCAGTGAGATGCCGATGTAAAGCGCGATCGCGATGCCGCTGGAGAACAGCGACATCCACTGGCCGTTGATTGGGAACTTGACCCCATAATGGGCGAGCCAGAACTGAGGGAGGCTCAATCCGGCGATGCCCAGCACCGCGCCGGCGATCATCGCGGCGTAGGCGCCCGCCGTCGTTCCAAAGCGGCTGTAGAGACCGCCGATCATGACCGCGCCCGCGCCGCCGAGCCAGATCGTGCCGGTAATCGCCTGGAAGAACAAAATTTTGTCGGTCTCGACATAAAGCAGGCTGAAGAAGAAGGCGAAGACCGCGACAAAGAAGATCGAGTAGCGCAGCCAGCGGACATGCTGCTCCGGCTCCAGCGCCTTGCCGCCGCGCCAGGGGATCAGAACGTCCTGCACGAAGATCGCGCCCCAGGAGTGCATGTACGTATCGTGGCAGGTGATGGAGAGGAAGATGACCACCATCGCCAGAAGCCCCTTGATCCCAACTGGCAGGATATGCGCGAGGGCAATGGGGACGGACATTTCGTTCTGAAGCGTCGTGCTGCTGATCCGGTGAATGTCGGTCTTAATCCCCGCCGCAAGTCCCGCGTACTGCGGCAGATGCATCACCGTAAAAGCCGCCAGTGGCAGCACAATCGCCACCAGGTGTAAGGGAGCGCGCCGCCAAACCGAGATCAAGTTGCCCATGCGCTGCTCGTGCGGATTGCGCGCCGAGGTCATGAAGCCCTGCGCGCCGAGCCAGGTCTGGAAGCCGTAGGTCGAAAGGAAGATGCCGATCAAATAAAACCAGGCGTTGAAGTCCTGCACACCCGCCGTATGGAACGGGTTCAGCATGGAGGCGTCGGTTGGAGCGGTGTTCATGGCCGCAACGGCGTGTTTCCAAGGGATGAGCAGCATCGCCGCCACGGCAATGGCGATATAGGCGAAGAGGGCAATCATTCCCTGCACGCACTCCGTCACCATCACCGAAATTTGCCCGCCGCCGCTGACGAAGAACAGCGCCAGCCCCAGGTCCGCGACCATCAGAGCCGGATAAGTTGCAATATGCACGCCCGCTACGGTGAAGACATCGGGGAGACCGCAGAAGTAGATCAGAAATCGTGCGGCGATGGCGGGGAAGATGCCGAAGTTGATGATGCCCGAGAGCCAGCAGAGCAGTCCGGCGAAGATTCGAAGGCAGCGACATCATTCCCCACCAGAGGGTCGGAAACCCCGCCGCCGTGAATGCCTGAAAACCGGCGACCATGGTGATGACCCCAAAGCCGCCCATCTCGCCGCTGATCGTGAGCAGGTACCGACCAGCGGCTCGGTTGGCGGAGAGAAAGTCCGCCACGCCGCGCATCAGCGAGCGTGTCCGCCAGCTGACGAGACGGATGAGGACGATGGAAGCGAAGACGATTGTCCAGTCGATCCAGGAGAGGTTCATAACGTTGTCTCTTTTGTTGGTAGGAGCGTAACTCGCGGCGAACCAAGATCCCCGGATGTACGAGGAAGTTTAGCTGCGGTCCAGCAGATTTGCGTAGACGCCGGGGGAACTGTCGGGGATGATGATGGCGCCTACGGTTTTTTGATAGAACTCGACGGGACCGGCGCTGCCGATAATAGCGTAAGCGTATCCCAGATCAGCAAGCCCCCAGAGGCTGGCGATTAGCAGCGCCTTCCCGATGCCCTTGCCGCGATGCGATACGGCGACTCCCGTAGGACCAAAGAATGCCTTGTGTGTCGAATCGAATGCGGCGAATCCGACTGTCTTACCGTTTTCGGTGGCAATAAAGCTGGAGATAGGCTGGCGTCCAAAGGTCGCCGCCGTTTCATCGGCCCAGCCCTGCGAGAAGTTGTTTTTGATAAACTCCATCACAAGAGAATATTCAAATGTGTTAGGCCGACGAATTTGGATATTCTGGTCCGGAAATTCGCCCTCGGATCGCGCGGGGAGTTTGTAAAGAGGGACAAGCAAATCGGCCATAAGGCGCTCCTGTTATTTCCGTAATTCTGAGAAGGGTAGGGAAGCAGAGTGTGTTAGCGCCTTAAGAAACGCAGTCACAAGCACGGCTGCGTCTTTGGCTAAGAGGTCGGGGTGGAGCGCGCCATTGGGGCTTGGCGCGCCACATGTTCTCCGGGCCGAGCGTGCGCGACTGCGTCGAGTACGGCCAGTTCGACCGGCTCCGAGCAGCGCGCGACCGATCCCGCTGCAAATGTGAACTGCGGCTTCGTGTTCTCTGTACAAACCCAAACGGCGGGCTTTTTACGAGGAAGCCCTGGTCTTATGCGGCCAAGGCTTCCCGCAAGCAAGCCCACGGTCAGTGGCTTAGCGACTGCTTGAGCCGTTCATGGCGTTCAGGTTAGCAATGATGGAGGCTTTCTGCTGATCGGACAATTTCGGGTCGCTTTGTACCGATTGGATTTTCGCCTGCAATGTCTCTGTCGCCATTTGACTCGCAGGGGCGTTTGCCGCAGGCGTCGGAGGCGCCGACGAATGTCCACATCCACTGCCCCCCGCCATTGCCAGAGCCACGACGGGTATCAACAATTTCCTAATCACAGGCGTATTTCTCCATCCCAGCACATCGTGCATTGCGACATTACCAAATCTGCGTGATGCCGGGAGAATAGATGTACTGGCACCAATTCATTTGACCTTTGTGGATCGCCTTGACATGGCCGTCGACGAACAGGCTGTTGCACGTCCCCTGATGACGGAACCGAGGTGATCCGCCAGGACCTTCCCAGTCGTTGTTGGGGTTCGGCGCGCCGGCGGCGTCGTCCCAATCGTTGTCGGGGTTCAACGTCCCTTTAGGGCTGCCGTCGGCAGAGCACGTACCGGGGTCGGAGCCGAAGTGATCCCATGCGTCCAGTTCCGAGAAGAACACCGCGAAGGCGGCGCCGGGGTCACTGGTGTATCCCTTTTCCAGGACGAGAATCGTTCCCGCTGGATGGTCAACAGCTCCAATAGAGTTGACATGATAGCCGGGAAGTTGGCCCTGTGCTGGGCACAACTGATCGTTGATGCCGTAATTATTCCATTGAGTTCCTGGGAACGATGGACAGGCCCAAATTCCTCCCTGTCCAGTATTGATTCCGCCTCCGGCCACAGTGGTGTTGACTGAACCGTTTTTGACATAGGGCTGAACGAGACCCTGCCAGTTGTACGATTTTCCGTTGGCGTCGAGATACTGCCCCATCGGCATAAACTCGTCGTAATCCTGTTCGTATTGCAACAGCGCCAAGCCCATCTGCTTTTCGTTGGATACGCACGAAATCGCTCTTGCTTTTTCCCGAGCCTGGGCGAAAACGGGGAAAAGAATAGCCGCGAGTATCGCTATAATAGCGATGACAACGAGTAGCTCAATAAGGGTAAAACCCGCTTTTTTACAGTGACCAAACATTGTGGATCGTCCTCTCGGATGTGTGACTTAGCATTGCTCGGCAAGCGATTTTTCGTGTCTCGCGAACGAGGCCGCTGCTTGGCGACGACCTTGAAACGATAAGTGAAACGCGATTGCTATACGTATAGTATCACGCGTTAGGCAATCTGTCAACCTTTATCCTATAAGATTCAGAAATTTTTCAGCGCGCAGCATAATCTGTAACTTTAGATATAAAATATATGGTGTTCAATGATCTTTCTCACGTGATTTACTTTCCAATCGCAGTTTGTACCGCTGCTTAGGAAGCGGAATCCACAATCAAGCATCGCCTGGACGAATGGCACATTCAGCGGCCCGGTCTTGGCACACGCAAACTCGTGACGCTTCTGGCGGAGGAAGGCATCATCGTTGGATTGCGTAAGCCACATGAGGATAGCCACCACCGTCCATGACGCGCGGATAAGCATCGTCGAGGGTTATGGACATGATACCGACATTGATTTCTTGGAGCCTTTGGGCGTGTGAATAGAGTTGCAAGTTGTGAAGCAAAAAAAGCCGCCTTACAGATATCATTATCTGTAAGGCGGCTTACATAGGAGCGGCTCTCAATCCTGGTGCTAACAATTTCCCCGGGATTGGGTTCGAATGTACCCTTCACCGTTCTCCTGATCAGAGAAAAGTGACGATGCGGGATTCATATTCGATTGGCACTTCAGATTGAGGCAAGGTGGCGATTGATTGAATGGGCGTACGAGAGACTCCATCATCAGTCGCGAACATTCAGCGTTGCAAAGCCTGCGGCCATCCCGGCGAGTTCTTCATCAACATTTCTCAGGCGCAAGCGATAGAACTTTTCGGGAAATTTCCTAGAAATTCATCAATATCTCGCCAGCGCTGAATTGCGGCCAGACGGTCCGCATTTTTGCTCGCGCGAGATTTCAAGGCACGTCCGAGAGAGCAAGATCAAAGATATTCACGGATAAGCGCGCTCAAGATATCCGCGCTGTCCCCAACGCTTCGGGCAAGTTCCCAACCGGCCATGGAATTTTGGTTAAGATCGCCACGTCACTGGGCGCGGAGTGTATGTGATTCTTTATAGTGTTGACTGATGCCACAGACATCAACGGCCATGTCATCTCCAAGAATTTGGTTTGTCTTGAGGATATATAGAATCTCGTTATATCAGTGAAGCAGATAAAATTCGTAGAATTTCCACTGTCTAACCGTATATCGATTGCAGATCCAGCCTGTAGAATAGGTTGCAAACTCGTGCTTTTGGTTGTTGTGGGTAGACTTTTCTTGTCAACAGGACTGGTTGCTAATAATTGTTGTTAGATATTCTTATCTTTAGCCAGAGTATTGATTTGTCTTCGTCTTTCGTAGCTTGCTTTGCTCCGGTTTCGGTGACCAATGTCTTTACAAGCATCACAAAAATGATTTTCACTTCGGGGTTTGCGCGTTGGATAATATGGCGACATACATATCAAGCAAAGGAAAAGGCCTTTTGAAATCGTCGACATAAGCTGTAGAATGAGGAAATTGAGCAATTTGCTTGGTCTGAAATCTTTTGGTCGAAATTCTTTCTCTGCTTGAGCCCAAAGTACATCATAATCTTCAGTGGGACTCTTCTTTCTCGCTGTAATCACCAAGTCATCAATCCATTCCTCGCGCTTCAAATTCCATGCTTCTGTGTTTTCCTCTGCTTCCACATTAAGCGCCAGAATTGGTAAGCCGTTTTGGATATTTACCTCAAGTTTAATCTCGTTGTATAATCCAAAATACTGTCGCTCTACTAGCGTTGCAAGAACTGCTTCATTCTTCCCAAACGCTCCTTTTGGATCTGGGTAGGTCATGTCATCAGCTGCGAGACGCCAATCCCTCTCACTTGGTTCTTCTTTACAATGTATTCTTGCTGCGACAGCAAGCAAACCCCACATACATCGAGCGTGCCGTCGGTATATTGTCAGATGCTCGGATCTCCATGGGCCATTTTTATCTTCATCTTCAAGCGTGTCAGCCGAATGTGTTTCTGGATAGAGATTTAAAGGCCCCCATTGCCGAACGAAGTTGACAACGCGATTTTGAAAGACAAGATCCTTTTCTACCTTTCCTGCTTCTTTGAAATCGATTTCGCTTGGCTCCCCACTCAGCAGAATGAACTCTCGAAGGCTTCGCCCAATAGAGTGGTGTCCTTTGAAGGCTATTATTCTTAGATTACTATCTATTACACGTCTTCCGCGCCATTGGATGAAATATCCACAAGGGCTTACACGAATATCATGAGGAATCAATACGGTCGCGTCATTCTTGAGGCGCTGGGCGATCGGGATCAAATT
>JAOQAA010000362.1 GCA_025963815.1 Capsulimonas sp. | reverse complement strand
GCGGTTTCAACCGCCGGCGCCTCTTGGGCCCTTATACGCCCGGTACTACCCGCAGCGTCCGTATCTCGTACGGCCGCACATCGAACATTACCTTCTCCCCATCCACCGTCACCGGCCGCTCACGGCTTTCTTCCGTCTCCACCTCCAGCAAATTCACTTCCACGGCTGACTCCAATGTGCGCCCGAACGTCAGCGTCACCGGCCCGCGCTGCCCATAGCATTCGTATAAGCGTACGATCAAGCTGTCGTCGTCTTCTGCCTTCTTCACCGTCTCTACAATCACATTCGCTTTGTCAGAAGAAACAAATGAAAAGCTTACGGGCAGATCGCCGTGTGCTTGGACGGCGGCGAATTGGGTGGGAATGTTGAACTCGTAGGCGCGCTGGATGGTCTCGGCGGCGCGCCAGTCTCCGCCATGGGGATAGAGTGCGTAGGCGAAGCGCTGGCGGCCGAGGTCGGCTTCGGGATCGGGAGATGTGGCGCCTTTGAGCAGAGTGAGACGAATGACATTGTCTTTGATGTCCCATCCGTACTTGCTTTCGGAGAGGAGGGAGACGCCGTAGTCGCCTTCGCTCAGGTCCGCCCACTTGTGAGCGCAGACTTCGAACCGCGCCCAGTCCCAGCTCGTGTTCCAATGGGTCGGCCGTTCGACATTGCCGAACTGAATATCGTAAGTGGCGCGTGGACTGCGCACGTTGGCGGGAAAGGCGGCTTTCAGCAGGGTGTGTCTTTCCTGCCAATCGACTTCGGTGTCGAAGTCAATCCGCGCGATGTCTCGGTATAAGCTGATGCGCTGGCGTACTGTGCTGCCTCGCCCAAAGGCGCGCGTCACTTCGATACTGGCGCGAATGGGGCCGTGCTCGGTGACGACGATACTTGTCAGCGACTGCACCGGCTCCATCTTATCTTGATAAAAGATATCGATATCCCAGGCGTCGTAGTTGAGTGGCTTGTCTTCAAATGTCAGAAGGGCGTTGCCTTTGCAGTAGGCGTCCTGATCGATGATTTCTCGCTCGGCGCGCTTGTCCCAAAGAGACGAGATCTCGCCATTCTCGTCCAGTGTGAGTGTGAAGAATTGGTTTTCCAGCCGTCGTTCTGAGACATGGAGGGATGGCTTTTCGTGCGCGTTGTCAGCGAGCGGCAGGCCCTCGGCGCGCAGCGTGTCGTAGCCGAGCGCGGGGACATGACTGAGATGGACGAGTGTTTTCTCACGGCCATCGAGATCGACGATATGCTGGCCGGGCAGGCGGAGATCGCGGGGCGCTTCGGCGACGTCCGAGCGCGGCCAGGACAGGGGGTTGTAAACGACGACGTCGCCCGCGCCCTCAGGGATATTGCGGGCGATGGCGCCGAGCGCGCCCTGTACGGTGTCCGATGCGATCCCCAGGATCGTGAGATACTCCCGGTCGCTGTCCTCGTAAACCTCGCGAATGGATGACCCGGGGATAATGTCGTGGAACTGGTTCAGCAGGGCCAATTCCCACGCCTTCGCCAGTTCTGGCGTTGGATAGCGGCGTCCTGTGAGCAGACCGGCAAGCGACGAAAGCTGCTCCGCCGTCTGCAAGAGAATTTCTGATTGGCGATTGAACTTCTTGTTACGCGCCTGCGATGTGTAAGTTCCGCGATGATATTCCAGATAAAGCTCGCCGACCCAGCGCGGCAGGTTCGGCTTGCCTTGGACTTGCCGCTCCAAATCCTCAAAAAACTCCTCGCCGCTGGACAGCTTTATTTTCGGCATTCCGGGGAAATCTTTGAGACGCGCCGCCGTTTCCAGCATGGCGCGGGTGGGACCGCCGCCGCCGTCGCCCCGGCCGTAAATGTAGAGGTTCGAATCCGTGATGTTCTTTTGCTTGTACTCCGTCCAGTTTTTGCGCAGTTCCGTGGGCGTCATTGAGGCGTTGTAGTCGCCGAGCGGGGAGTAATGGGTCAGGAGGGATGTGCCGTCAATCCCCTCCCATTCAAACGTTTGATAGGGTGGCTTGTTGATCTGGCTCCAGTAGATCTTGATCGTCATGAAGTATTTGAGGCCTGCCTTTTTGACGATCTGCGGGAAGGCGGCCGAATATCCGAAGACGTCTGGGAGCCAGACGACATTGCTGTGCGTTCCGAATTCTTGCTGGAAGAAGCGCTGGCCGTAGAGAAACTGACGGACCAGGCTCTCGCCGCCCACCACATTGCAGTCCGATTCGATCCACATCCCTCCGACGGCTTCCCACTGCCCGCGCTGAATAGCCGCCTGAATGCGCCCGTAGACTTCGGGATAATCTTGTTTGAGATAAGCGTACTGCTGGGGCTGAGAACAGGTGAATTTGTACTCGGGATACTGCTCCATCAGGGTCAGCGCCGTGGTAAAGGTGCGTCCGATTTTTTTGCGGGTGTGCGCGATGCGCCACAGGTAGGCCGTGTCGATATGCGCGTGGCCGGTCGCCCAGATCGTCGGCGCAAAGTTCGGATCGGCGTGATACTTCTGGTAGAGATGGGTCTGGACATACTCCCGCGCCCGCGCGGCGGACGCATAAAATGCATCGTCACCCGCGCCGCGCGTCCAGTCCAGAAGGTTCGTGGCCGCGTCCAGCACATCGAGAATGACGGAGTATTCCCGCGTATTCACATCCATCGTCTTCGCCGAGTCCAGGGCGACGCTCATATCGTAAAAGAGCGCTTCGGCATCGGCGTCGATCCATCGCAGTTCGGCGGTCTTGATCTGCACTGTCTTCGGCGTGAACACCCGCGCGAACCGCTGGTTGCCAAGACCTGTGTAGCATTCCAGCGCTAACGAATATACGCGTCCGCCTTCGGCGCTGTCCGAAAGCAGTAAATCGTGGTGGAAGAGATCGATCGCCTGCGTGGGAGCTCCGTCGATCCACACCAGCGTCTCCGCTTCGGCAAGCTCCAGCCCCAAAAACACGCGCTGTGCGGCCCACGCCTCGGGGATCGCGGCTTTGCCGCGCAGCCAGATCGTCTGTTCCCGCGCCTCATATGTCCCAAGCGTCGGCAGCAACTCCCAATCACCATCGTCGAAATCGGGAGCAGCTGCGCCTGCGATCGGGCCGGTCCCCTTGCGCCAGTCGCCCAGAGAAATGGACGCGCGGCCCTGCGCTTTTTTCAGCTCCGCAATTCGCTTCTCGATCTTTTCGACGGTGTAATGCCAGCTCACGAATGTTTCTCCTTTTTGACCGTCGAGAGGGCGTGAGTGACGATCGTATCGCCGTAGGCGGTATCGAGTTCTTTGTAGCGGATCAGCAGGCGATAATAAATCGGGCCGTAGATCATGTCGATGAGAATGTCCGGGTCGGTATCGCTGCGGAACTCGCCCGAGGCGATGGCTTTTTGAATCACCTCATGGCTCACTGCGCGCCGGGGCATGATATACCGTTCTTGATACTCTCGGAGCAGATCCGGGCTGCTCTGCACTTCCGCGACCAGTTCGCGGGCGACCTTGCCGAAGAACCCGTTCAAAAACTCAATGGTCGTCGCAACCTGAAGGCGAATGACTTCCTCGGCGGTTGCTCCGATTGGCGCGCGTACTGTAGGGATCTTCTGGCGTTCAAAGAGGTCGAGCACGAGCGCAAACTTCGAGGGCCACCATTTGTAAATCGTCGGCTTCCCCACGCCTGCCCTCCGGGCGACTTCCTCAATGGTGAGATCTCGTACCGACTTCTCCGTCAGGATCGCCTGGACCGCGTCCAAAATCTGCTCGTGCGATGTGGCGCTGCTGCTGGCGGGGCGCCCACGCTGCTTTTTCTCGGCTTGCTGCATTTTTATAGACTCTTGAAATAATTTTCGTTACGTATCGTAAAACTATTGACATGCATGACCGAATATGAATATACTTTACTCGGCGTTAAGAAAATTGTCAACTCGTAATCAGGAGATACACATCATGGCCACAATTACACATGCGATTTCACCCGAAGACCGCGTCGCGATGGCGGAGCTGCGCAAAGCCGTGGCGAACATCATGGTGACATTCGATCCGGCATCTCGTCCCATGCTCGACGAGATGCTCAGCCACACGCCTCCGGCGCCCGGCGTCACTTCCAAGGCGGCGACAGTCGGCGGCGTTCCGGGGTATTGGGTCCGGACGGCTGATGTCCTTCCCAACGCGGCGATCCTTTATCTGCACGGCGGGGCTTACAACGTCGGTTCGGCCGGGGCGTTCCGAAACTTCGTCGGCCAGATCGCCATGCGTGCGGGCGTCGCCGCCTTCGCGGCGGAGTATCACCTGGCGCCCGAGCATCCGTTTCCTGCGGCGGTGAACGACGTCATGGCGGCGTATCATGGGTTAATCAATGAGGGTTTTACGGAGATTGCGATTGTGGGAGATTCCGCCGGCGGCGGTCTGACGCTCGTGACGCTGGCTCAGTCGATTGAAATGGCGCGCGATACCGGCGAAATCCAGCCGCGATGCGCGGTGGCGATGTCGCCCTGGACGGATTTGTCGCTGAGCGGCGCCAGCATCACGGATCGAGCGGCCTCGGACCCGTTTCTGAAGCGAGGCCCGATCTCTGAAGCCGCAGCGCGCTACCTCAACGGCCACGACGCATGTGATCCGCTGGCATCCCCACTGTTCGGCGATCTGAGCGGCTTGCCGCCGATCCGCCTGCATGTCGGCGAAGACGAGATCCTGCTGGACGACTCGCGGCGTTATGCCGAACGCGCCACCGCCGAAGGCGTCGAGATTGAGCTGCACATCTGGGAAGGGATGCCGCATGTGTTTCCCAGCAATGTGGGAACGTTCGCGGCATCGGACATTGCCCTCGACGACATCGGCGCCTTTTTACGCAAGCATCTGAGCAGCTTGTGACGACATGGGTTTGGCCCCTCCATTCTATCCTTCCCGGGTTCCCCAGAATTGGGGCGGAGGGGCCATCCTCATTCCTCAACCCTATAGCGAGTCCAGGAACGCTTTCAAGTCATTGCGCTCCTGCGGCGAGAGGTTCATATTGAACCGGCCGTTGTAGAAGGCGATCACATCGCCGGTGGACGCCGCCGAGCCGTTGTGGAAGTACGGCGCGCGGGCGGGCAGACCGCGCAGGGTGGGGACTTTGAACTTGCCGATGTCCTCCCATTTGCCGGTCACGAGCGCGCGGCCTGGGTCGGTCGTCAGACGCAGACCACCGGTCGTCTTGTTACGCAGCGTATACAGCGGCATGTCCGGCGTGCGCCGCCCGGCGTCGGATAGCCCAAGGTCGAGGAAGTCCGCCGATGAATGGTTGCCCGCGTTGGGCGTGTTATGGCACCCCGAGCAGGTCGTCCTTACGAGCGCTAGATGCACGACGTCGTTGATGCCTGCGACGTTCGTCACCGCGATCGGGCGCGTATTGAAGATCGATTCGCCCCGTGCGATCGACCGGCGTGCATTTGCCTGCGGATCAGTTCCCGCGATACCCGTCCATTTGTCGAAGATGGTGAAGACCTTAGGATTGAACGTGGGCGACAGCGGATCGTTCTCTCCGGGTGTAAAGGGCAGCGACGAAAGGAATAGCGGTCCGCCGTCGGCCCCATTGATATTCAGCGCCCCGGCCGCCCTATCAAAAGACTGCGCGGAAAACAGGCCCGTTTCAAAGGCGACGATCTGCTGCAAGGCGGCGGCGCTCGGCGCCGACGCGCCCTGGGCGTGGGTCAAAACAGCGTTTGCCGCCTGATGCGCCAGATTGGCGGACATTGCTGCGCCGGTCACGGTCTCTCGCCCATCCCACATCACCACGCTGAGGGTTTTGAGGTTCGTCGTGGGCAGCGGCCGCCGGAACAGCGAAAGCTCCGCAGACGAAGCGAAGCGATAGGGATCATTTGCCGCCGCCAGCGTGAACTGTGCGTTCGTCGGCACGGGAAGCCCCACGCGGATATCGCCTTTGCTGAGCAGCATGCTGTACGCCGCGCGCCGGGCGGTCGGCGTGGAAACGTCGGCGTTCGGCGAATTCGATCCGTCCACGGTCCGGAACAGCGGGTCCAGCCCATTGGTATCCTGAAACCGGGCCTGAGCATTCGCCGGCGTGATGCTCCATGCATTACCCGGCTGATGGCAGGTGACGCACGCGCGCCCATTGCGGCCCAAGCTTGCAAAGAACGGGTGAGTCGCCGTGACCTGCCCCGTCGTGCTGATCGTCGTCATCTGTCCCGTCGGGTCCGCGAACACCTGACCGGTGTTCGGAGGCGTCGGGTTTGTCGGGGGAGTATTCGGTGGCGGGCCTCCCGGCGGTCCGGCGGGTGGCGGCCCGGGTGGAGACGGCGGAGGCGGCGTGGTCGCCGCCTGCGCGAGTGTCGCGAAAAGTCCGGCGGTGGATGCCGCCAAAATCCATGGAAGTCGACGTGACGCCATATGCATGTCCTCGTTTCAGTGAGCGCTTGCTAACGTTCGCCTATTCTAGCAAGGCATCATGAAGGAAACATGAAGAAGTTATGAAAATGTCACAGGCTGCGCCGCACTTGCAATAGTCCCCCCGTAAACCTGCGGGATTTCTTTGGATGCTCTGACGTTTGCTTGCCTCGTCCCCGATAACTTTAGCAAGTAAGAGTTTTCAAAGGATCATTTTCATGAAGCGTCAAGGATTTACACTTATCGAGCTGCTCGTGGTCATCGCCATCATTATGGTGCTTGCGGCCATTCTCTTCCCCGTATTCGGGAAAGTGCGTGAGAAGGCGCGGCAGACGTCGTGTATGAGCAATCAGAAGCAGCTGGGGCTTGCGGTATCTCAGTATACGCAGGATAACGACGAGTATTTTCCCGGCGTGCAGCCCTATGGGGTAGGATGGGCGGGGTCCATCTATCCTTATGTCAAGAGCAAGGATGTTTACACCTGTCTGGACGACAGCGGCAATACGCCCAGCAGAGTTTCCTATGGTTTCAACGCTAATCTCACCCCCGCCGCGTCGGCGCAAACCGGAAGCGGCGCCGTCAACAGCGCGGGGCTGACCTCCGATTCGAAAACGGTGATGCTGTTTGAAGTGAGCGGCAACCCGACGGACCCCAGCGACCTCAATGAAGCGACAAGCGTGTCGGCGTGGGGAATGGACGCCGCTGGAGGGGGCTTCTTCTACGGACCCGGCAGCTATGCGACCGGCGATATGGGCCAGCCGTCCTACAGCGGTAACGACGGCGGTCGCCCCGGCGGCCGTCACACGGACGGCTCGTGCTTCCTGTTCGCCGACAGCCACGTCAAATGGCTTCGCCCCAGCGCCGTTTCCCCCGGGCACACTCAAGACAGCCCAGACTTGGAACAGGGCGCCGGCAGCTACGCTGGAAACGCCGCCGGCACAAACGTCTCCACCTTCACCGCCACGTTCAGCACGATGTAGATTTCGTTCATCACGGATACAGACACAGCCCGGCGCGATATTTCGCGCCGGGCTGCTTGCTTTTACGGTTTCCTATGGCAAGCGCTTACATCTTCATACCGTGCATGGGCGTCATCTTGCCGCCGATCGTCATCTGCTCCGCCATCTGCAAGTGCGATTTCAGCGTCGGGAGTGTGGTGGCGGCGAAATGCATCAGGGTCGGCATCTTGCCGGTGGACGCTTCCTTCTGAAATTCGGAGATATCTTTATGGTGATCTTCGATCATATCTTTTTTGTAGGCGCTGTCAAACGCGGCGCCGTGCAGTTTGGAAAGGCGCGCGTAGGTGGCTTTTTCTTCCGGTCCCGGAGTGGTGGGAACGCTGAGGCCGAGTCGCGACGCCGTTTGCTTAAGCATGTCGTTCGCTTTCGAATGGTCGGTCACCATATGCTGACCAAAGGCTTTGACGCTCGGGCTGCTTCCATTCTGCATGGCCAGTTTCCCAAGCATCACTTCTCCGGCTCCGCCCTGCGCGGCCTTCATGACGAACTTCTTATCGGCGGCGCCGACCATCGGAGGCCTCGCCGTCGCGTTCACTCCCAATGTGATGACCGCTCCGGCCGACAAGGCCAGTATGCCCAAGCTCCGATGCGCGGCGGATAATTTGTTCATGATATTGATGCTCCTGTGTGATTCAAGAAAATTGCTCTTGTAGGCTTGCAGTTGTCCTAGGATGGTTCAGATTACCCTAAGGTCACTGAGAAAAAACATTGTGCGACGCCGCCGATTGTTGGATTGGTATGGTACGCTGTACGGTGACGCCGTCCATGGCGTAAATTCTTGTTTAACGGCCGCTTGCGGGCGGCGGGAGATTGTCAAATGAATGGCGAGAAGAGTGGCCTGAACCTGGACCTGACTGGCAAAGTCTGCGTCGTCACCGGCGCGACGGGCGACCTGGGGCGCGTGATGACGCGGACGCTGGCGCGGTGCGGATGTCGCAATTAACTATCGGCTGTCAGGATTTTGTGTCGCATTGCCAGTGTTCGGATTACGAAGATACAATCGATCCTGAGAAACGGAAAGCACTGACCATTTCTTGTTTTATCAATCCTTTATGTCCAAGCCTGCTAGGTGGCAACAATCTACGTTCAATTTCATCTCCATAACTATCAAATAAATTAAAACCTCTGACTTCCAGCATCTTATTTAAAATTGCCCACGTCGGAATCGGTTCTCCGGCAACTAAATTATCTCCACAAACTATTACCAATACTCCATCGGGTTTTATACATGATTGAAACATCTCGAAGCATTTGTCCATGTCAGAGAAGTAGCGATGAACGACTTCTGATAATCGAGGCGCACGCTCACTTACAGTTTTAAGCTCGGGGAAACGACAGAGATTGTCATACAGAGCACCCTCGCTAACTTGTGCTATAAGATTACCTCGCTCTGTACCTATAAAGTTTTGATGAATTTTGGAAACTTTAAATGGAAGCAGCTCTTCTAATAAGTACAATTCAAGCTTAAAGTTACGGAAATAATCCTGCGCATTTATATAGGGCGGAGATGTTACAATGTGTGAAAAGCTACCAATAGTCGAGTGAAGAAAATCATTAGATTTGATATCACCATTATATAAATCAAATTTAACATCTTGCGGACTACCATATAAATTCGATAACTGTTCAAGCAATTGAGGTATTTCTGTTAACGGATCAAAATGTTTTCCTGCCCGAGTCGCTCTTGCCTGCTTTGAAATAAATGGCTTGGGGCTTCGCTGGTCAGCGCGTGAGCAACGGCGAACTGATAATGCATATGCTAGTAATATTGCTCGTCCTTCTGCTGTGGTTATTAAGTCATGTTCTCGAAATACATACCGGATTTGCTCGTATTTTTTGAGTGTTGTATATGTAAACCAATATCTTTTATTATCCCATTTAATAGGCAGCTTAAGTTTACAAGATAACGACAACCTGACTAGCTGTTCGCATAGTTGTTTTGCCTTGTTATAATTAAACCCTTCAAGTTTGACTTGAGATAGCAGTATTGCATAAGGGTTAATATCGGCTCCTGCACAAGGGATGTTACTATCTCTTGCCGCTGCTAATATAGACCCCGATCCGCAAAATGGATCAAAAATTCGTGAAGCTTGTGCTGCATATTTCGTTATCAGTTCATGTGATAAGCGCGTTACCATTTTTGCAGGGTATCGATCTAAATAAGTCGGTAGTCTGGACATATAAGTTCTCTTCATTCATCGATTACCAATTGGCGGTACTATCAACCATCCATGTTTGCCCTGGTTGAAAAGTCCCTTCTTCTTCCTTGTACCGAACAGGGCTTGCGTAGGTTATTGTAAATGAAGCAGGCTTTTTTCGCCAATACCTGTATATTCCAATGGTCTGTGGTTTGGTGCCGAGGGGAGCGACAATATAATTGTACTTGCTATAATTATATTGAGTGCTTTCGACGAGCGATTTAATCAATCTTTCAGTGTCTGCAGGGTTTAGCCAGTGGCTATGTTGAACCAATTCTTTAGGTA
>JAOQAA010000311.1 GCA_025963815.1 Capsulimonas sp. | reverse complement strand
CTCGTCGAAGAGCACCCGGTGGAAGTCTTGGGACTGTGACCACAGATCCTCAAACCACGCGCTCAAATCCGCCACGTTGTCAGGCTCCCGCACGACGACGTTCATTTCCGTCGGCTGCCCTTCCTTGCCCAGCGTCACGTTGCTCGATCCCACCACTGCGATTCCTTTGTCCCACGTATGTCCCTCGGGATAATCGATCAGAGAGACCTTGGCGTGGATAAAACCGTGGGTATAAAGGCGGATTTTGAGGCCGCCGTCGGCGATGCGGCGCGCCAGGGTCAACAGGAGTGCGTGTGTTTCCGCGCAGTGCGGAAGGCTGTCAATCGTGCGGCGCAGGTTCAGCGCCGTCTCCGCGAGAACTAAGTCGTGGGCGCTGCGCAGCGTGGAGGCCATGTCCTCCTGATCGCGCACCCATTCCTCGCCCCCGCGCAGACGTGCGTCGGCCTCAACACGAACCTGTTCCTCGCTGACGCGGCTGACAACATTTCCAATCAGGATATTGGTTTCATGCAGATGTTCGATCTGCTCGCGTAAGGGAACGAGGCCGTCCAAAAAGAGGTAACCCACGGCGAAGCGCGCCGTGTGGGCGCCTTCCCCGATCAGGTCGTAAATGCGGCTTGCGAGACGCAGCCGCCGGTTATCGATAACGTCCAGTGACATGCGTCCCTATTATACCGAAAAGACCAGCGGAAATATTACCGGATTTCGTGAATTCCGGTTGGAATACACTCGATCCATGGTATATTATAGACGATTTTGATCAAAAGGCATGAAAAAATAGCTCGGCTGTCATCGCATCGCCGCGCTTAAAAAATCCGAAACCTTGACAACGCTCATTCAACGCTGAGGAGAAGACACATGAACACCGAGATGCAAGACGCCGCAAGCTGCACGCCGACTGCCGATTCCGCCACGCCATCCGCTGAGTTTATTCACGCGATTTCCGAGTTCTTCGAAACCGACCCGAGTGACCTGCTCACGGAACTTGGCTACTATCAGCGCGAAGCCGGCGCCGCCAGCGATGATTTGAGCGCAGTCAAGTAACTCTCCCAACCCGCGTCGAAAATCCCGCTTTCATTCAAAAACTGAATGAAAGCGGGATTTTTTTGCTCTAATTTTTCTCCGCATATTTGCCACAATTAGATGTAGGTACCCGGAGACTTTACCGATTTAAACACAAAACCGGTATTTTTACCTTGACAAATGATTGTCATTGGGATATGATAGACCAGCTGTGAAATTTAGTACGAATGCACAGCTTGTTTGGAAGTCTTTTTCGAAAGTCTCCACCGACGCCTTGCACTCCGTCCCAACAGACGATATGTGCGTCCTCAAAGAACCGTTCGAAAGGAACATGTACTTTTGATTTTTCAAAAAAAGGGCAAGCGCCCTACGACCCTACTCAACAAGGCTGCCAAGTCCGCAGTCATCGCCGCCCTCGCCGTCTCTAGCTTCACCGTCTCGCTCACTCCCGCCTTCGCGAAGACTTCTCACCACAAGCACTCATTACCCGCTGCGGTCATCACCGCCGGCAATTATTCCCACCGGGCAGCCATTAAACTCGCCCACACCGTCAATCACACTCGCACCATTGTGGCTGTTAAGCCCAAGTCGGCTCACGAGCTGCGCCTCGCCAAGAAGCAGGCCGCGCATCAAGCGAAGCTCGCCAAGATCCAGGCCAAGCATCACTTGCTCGTCGCAAAGCATCAGGCAAACAAGAGCGCCCATCAGACCAAGGTCGCGATGCAGGACCGCGCTCTCGCCAGCGGCAACGTTGTCGAAGCAGCATATTCGATGCGCGGCGCCCGCTACCGCATGGGCGGCACTTCCCGCGGCGCTTTCGACTGCTCCGGCTTCGTTCGGTACATCCTCAGCCACACTGGCGGCGTTGATCTCCCGCGCACCGCGACTGAGCAGTACTACAACGGCGCGCCTGTCGCGTCCGGCGACTTGCAGCCGGGCGATCTGGTCTTCTTCAAGAACACCTACAAGCACGGCATCTCGCACGTCGGCATTTACACCGGCAATGGCAAGTTCGTGCATGCGGCCAATTCGCATAAGGGCGTCCGTGAAGACAGCCTAGGCGAATCCTATTACGCCAATCACTACGCCGGCGCGCGCCGTGTCCTCCCCGCTCAGATGCGGGCAATGGCGCTTGCTCCGCGCGGCAACTAAAATTTCCACCCTCCGCCGCTTCTATGTCTTGACATAGCAAGCGGCGGAGGGTATACTCCTCTACATCTGGCCCGTTGGTCTAGCGGTTATGACGCCTCCCTTTCAAGGAGGAAACCACCGGTTCGATCCCGGTACGGGCTACCAAGAGAAAAAGCGCTTCGCATTTGCGAAGCGCTTTTTTTGTTGTGCTGGCGTCACAAAATGACATAGGCGGACACAATTGCCCAATTGACGTCCCTTTGCACTCCCTGTATGATGAGATGTAGTCCAACGATGCCGACGATATCGTATGCAAAAAATGTTCTAATAGATGTATTTGCTATCTTGAAAACAAAGGGAACTGAGGTTGAAATCTATGACATTGATCCAAATCGCACGACGCATTGCTGCGCTCGCGGCGTCTGCTGCGGCGCTGCTGCTGACATTGAGCGCTCCCAGGCCCGCCCAGGCGGCCTACACGGCGATTTACGGAGCCGACGGCTGTGACTACTATCAGTTCACCGGCTCTTCCGCTGTCGCGGGGCTCAAAACTTCCGGATGGAACGGATTGATCATGTTCGCCGTCAGCGTCCAGAGCAATGGCGACATCACCTATAGTGGCAATACGCTGGTCACGGGCGGAACCTACGTTGGGTCTTCCAGCTGGTCGCCGAACGTGAACGCCGTCAAGACGCCTCCGACCACCGTCTATCGCTACGAGGTCTGCATCGGCGGCTGGGGAGACGCCAGTTTTACCAATATCAAGAACCTGATTGCCTCTCAGGGCACGGGCTCCGGCAGCATCCTGTACCGAAACTTCCAGGCGCTCAAAAATGCGGTCCCTGGGATCGACGCGATCAATTTCGATGACGAGCAAACCTACGATGTCGCCTCCGCGACATCCTTCGGCCAGCTCCTGAACGGACGCGGCTTCAAAGTATCACTGGCGCCCTACACGAACCAGAACTACTGGGTGCAGCTCAAGCACAACCTGGGAAGCGGCTGCGACCTCGTCTACCTCCAGTGCTATCAGGGCGGCGCGGGCAACGATCCCGGCAATTGGAACGCCGCATTCGGCGGCGGCTTTCATGTGATGCCCGGAATCGAAAGCAATAACCACTCCTCCAGCCCCTTCTTCAACTGGGCTGTAGGGAACGGAGCCACCGGCGGCTTCTACTGGCCCGACCTTGCCTGGGGACCGGGCTCCAACTGGGGCGCGACGGAAATCCTGAGCGGCATCGGCATTCCCAACAGCGGCGGTCATATGGTGCAGCTCGCCAACATCAACAGCGGCCTGCTGCTGAACGCCGCCACCGTCGCGGACGGCGTTCCCAACACTGGCGACCACATCAACCAATGGACGAGCGTCAACAAAAATCAAATTTGGACGCTCAGTTGCACCGGCCAAAACAGCAATTTCTGGAATAGCCTCTGGTCACTGACTTATTACACCGGCAGTTCCCAAACCCTGTCCACGGTCTCACAGAGCCACGGCGGCGCTTACCAGCTCTACCCCTGGTACAACGGCGGCAGCCAGAAGTTCACCTTCACGCCCTCATCAAGCTTCCCAGGCTGCTACAAAGTCACCTTCATGGACGGCTGGGTGATGGACGATCAGAACGGCGGGACCGGCATTGGAACACCCATTCAAGAATGGGATTCGAACAACTCCAACGCCCAGCTATGGCAACTGCGCTTCAACCCGCAAACGGGTTATTAATATCCCCCCAAGTGTCGGCACGCCTTAGAGCTTAATAAACCGAAAAGCGCGTCGCAAATGCGGCGCGCTTTTTGTCAATTAGGATCGCCCGAAATCTTGATCCTCTGCCTGCCCTCACCCCAATATCGCCATCTTAATCCCAACTCTCTTAAAGGGTCAATTTTCGCAGGATAGTCCAAAGGCGGAGTATCAGAGATATTCGGGTAACGATGATAGGTCACACGAGTATGCAATTTACGAACACTATCTCCGTTGATGACAAATGTCTTAAACCAATAGTGCTGCGGAGCCAAGTGCGCATAGCCGTCCTCGCCCCCATAGTCATATACATAAACTCGATTTCCTTGAATGTGAAAACCGCCACGGTTTGTGAATGACATCTCCATTGGGTCAAATGGAAGACGCTTCCACACATTTCCTTGCAGCGTGTAAATAATGGGAGCCTGAACACCATATGCGCCAGTGAGATATGTGGCGATAAACACGAGGGACGTATGAGAGCCACGGAACCAAAGAAATGCATGGGGACGAAATCGCTGGGAATCGTATCCTGTTAGCCACCAGCCATAGGGTTCTTTATCCTCATCAACGAGCGACGGGAATTTGATCCCCTGCTCGTGACGCCTACTCCGTCCATTCCAGCTTATCATGAAACCTTGAGATCGTGAGATGTAATGTATTTTCAGATCTTTCCACGTGTGCGGGCGTTGGGCGTGGGATGCACGTTTTGCATGATGCACGCGAAAATAGCCGCCATGATGAGGTGTGGCGGCGGAAGACATTGCAAGTATGCTAGACAGCATCAGGGCATTAAACACGTTCGTCTCCTGGAACTACTGGACTTTGACTGCTCGCCTGCCCTCACCCCACCATCGCCATCTCAAGCCAAATTCTCTCAGCGGATCGTTATTTGCCGGGTATTTTGTCGGAGCAGGATATTCCGCGGTGATAGTATAGCGACTGTGCGTGGTTCGAATATGGGACTTGACCAGGCGATTATCTTTAATGACGAATGTTTTTATCCAGTAGTGCTGTGGAGCTTGATGAGCGTAGCCGGATTCCATACCGTAATCCCATACGTACAAACTGTTCCCCAGAACGTAAAAGCTGCCTCGGTCTGTGAATTCTGTTCGCGTAGGATCGACGGAAGTAAGACGCCAGCGATTGTTATGGAGAGTGAAAATCACCGGAGCCTGAATATCATACACACCGGAAGCGCGTCCGGCGACAATCACAAGAGACGGCTCAGACTTATCTAGCCAAAGAAACGCTTTAGGACGCTGCGGAGCAATACTGTCGTGAGTTGGCCACCAGCCTGACGGAAACTTCACCATTTGCTGAAGCCGACTATTCCGCCCGCGCCAGCTTATTGTCATATCTGCTGACGCCGAAAGATAGTGAATCTTCAAATCTCGCCAAACGTGCGGGTTTTGAGTGCGATATGCTCGCCTTACAGCAGTCATACGATTCGGGCGCTCGCTCTGAATTGCTGGAGCGAAGCCGAAAGAATACAGCCCGAGCAGCAGTAAGGAGGTTAGCATGGTGTTATTCGGAAATCAATTGGCGCTTGCGCAGCTCGCTTAAAATCTGTTCGATGGATTCAGCCACGGTTTGCTGATCCGTGCGGACACGGACTTCGGGGTTTTCGGGCGCTTCGTAGGGGTCGGTGACGCCGGTGAAGTGGGCGATCTCGCCGGCGAGGGCTTTTTTGTAGAGGCCTTTGACGTCGCGGGTGGCGAGGGCTTCGACGGTGGCTTGGGCGTGGACTTCGATGAAGGGGACGCTTTCGCCGTCGTGGAGGGCGCGGATTTCGTCGCGGACGTCGGCGTAGGGCGAGATGGCGGCGGTCATGGCGATCACACCGTTGCGGGCCAGCAGGCGCGCGACGTAGCCAATGCGGCGGACATTGATGTCACGGTCTTCTTTGGAGAATGAGAGGCCCTTGGAAAGGTGCGTTCGCACTTCGTCGCCATCCAGAACTTCCACGCGATAGCCCAGCGTGCGGAATTGCTCGGCGATGGCGCTGGAGAGCGTGGACTTTCCGGCGCCGCTCAGGCCGGTGAACCAGAGGGTAAAGCCTCGGTGCGAGGCGGATTGCGTATCAGACATAAAAACTCGACTTCTCCTCACGGAACTGCGGCGGCTTCTTTGCCGCGCGAAAATTATACCTAATGCCTGGAAATGGTGTCAAAGCGCGGTCAGCCGCGCGTAAAGATCGGAGACTTGACGCCAGGTGTCGTCCAGCGCGCCGTTGGTGTCGATCACGATATCTGCGCGCGCGACCTTCTCCGCAAGCGGCCACTGGGCGGCGAAGTGCCGCCGCGCTTCCGTCTCGTCGATCCCAAGGCGGGCCCGCAGGCGCTGGATTTGTATCTCGTCGGAACAAGACGTCACGA
>JAOQAA010000371.1 GCA_025963815.1 Capsulimonas sp. | reverse complement strand
TGGTGATAGGCAATAAACGCGCGCAACGGGAAAAACGGTTCGTGTTGTGGAGTTCGGCCGCCGGGTATAATAATCCAAATCGTTTCGAGCTGTTTGGGGAGCGTCTATGAATTCCGTCGTCGTCATCACCGCCGTGGGCCAGGATCGGCCGGGTATCGTCGCCGCGTTGGCGAAGGCCATGTTCGATCTGGGCGGCAACCTTGATGACGCCACCATGACACGGCTGCATAGCGCCTTCGCCACCATGGTCTCCGCAAGCCTTCCCGTCGGCGTGAATGTGGACGACTGCCGGGCGGCGCTCGCGCCCGTCGCACGCGAGATGGGCCTGACGGTCACCGTTCAGGAAGTCAATGGCGAGGATGGGGCGGAGACGCCGCCCGATCATCTGATCACCGTCTACGGCGCCGACAAGGCCGGGATCGTTTTCGAAGTCACGGCGCGGCTTGCCGAGCGCGGCGTCAACATCACCGACATGGACACGCGTCTCACCGGCGCTCCTGGTTCGCCGATCTATGTGATGGTGCTGGAAGTCGCCTGCGGCGACGCCGATCTCGCTTCGGAGATTGAAACCCTGCGCAAAACCCTCGGCGTGGACATCACCGTGCAGAGCCTCGACGCGGAGGCGCTGTAACTTCCCATGCCGGCTTTCCCCGTCATCCTTTATCCCGATCCGCGCCTGAAGATGGCCTGCGAACCCGTCGGCGTCGTGGACGCCGCCGTACGCCGGTTGATCCATGACCTCCTGGACACGATGGACGCCGGCCCCCCGCGCACCGTCGGTATCGCCGCGCCGCAGATCGGCGCCATGACCCGCGTCGCCATCGTCGACATCTCGCGGAATCCCAAGTACGAAGGTCTCGGCCAGGGGTATCTGGCCCTGGTCAACCCCAGGATCGTCGCACACGTCGGAGAACAGATCGGCCGCGAAGGCTGCCTCAGTCTCCCCGACTACACCGCGAATATCCGTCGCTGGGAACGTATCACCGTGGAGGCGCTGGATGCAAACGGGGAGCCGCTTCGTATTGATTCCGAAGGATTCGAGGCGATTGTACTACAGCATGAAATCGATCACTTAGATGGGATTTTGTTTTTGGATCGGGTCGCGAACGTGAAGACGGATTTGTTTCAGAGGAGGAAGAAGTAGAGACCTATTCCCCCGGTGCTTCGTGACCTATTTCCCCGCCGACCTCCCCTTTTCCCAGTGAAGGGCTAAAGCCCGGGAAAAGGGGCGTTCATCATTAGAGGCCAGGCGAGTTTTGTCGTTGCCCACGAAGAATAGGGAATGCCAAAACTCTTCTCACAACCCGGAACACTCGCCTGGACCACAGTTACGAACGCCCCTTTTCCCGCCCGAAGGGCCTTGCTGGGAAAAGGGGAGGTCGGCGGGGAAATAGGTCACGAAGCGCCGGGGAATAGCTCTACTTCACCAAATATGCCAACCCAAACACTCATCATCGGCACTCGCGGCAGCGCGCTGGCCCTCACTCAGACCAACGCCGTCGCCGATGCGCTGCGGCGTTCGCATAAGGAACTGACGGTCGAGATTCAGATTATCAGCACCCGGGGCGACGCCACGCAGGCGGCGAATGTGCCGCTGTCGTCGTTTGGGGAGAAGGGGATCTTCGCCAAGGAACTGGAACTGGCGCTGCTGTCCGAGGAAATCGATCTGGCGGTCCACAGTATGAAGGACCTCGCGCATACGCTGCCGGAAGGTTTGGTGGTGGCGACCGTCCCGGGACGTGAAGACCCGCGGGATGTGCTCATCGGCGGGACACTGAGCACGCTGCCGAGCGGCGCGCGGGTGGGAACGGGGAGCGTGCGGCGTCGTGCGCTGTTTATCTCACGCCGGCCGGACCTGGAGTTTTTGGAGATCCGAGGGAATATCGACACGCGGCTGCAAAAGCTGGCGGACGGCGGCTATGACGCGATCTGTCTTGCCGCCGCAGGTCTCCATCGTCTGGGGCTCACCGATCGAATCACCGAGTATCTGGACCCGGAATGGTTTATCCCCGATCCGGGGCAGGGGGCGCTCGCGCTGCAAACGCGTGAGGGAGATACGCGGGTGCGCGGCTTGACGGCGGCGCTCAACGACATGGCGTCGCAGGCGGCGACCTTGGCGGAGCGTGCGTTTCTGCGCGAAGTGGGCGGCAGCTGCCAGACGCCTGTCGGCGCCCATGCGCACTACGACGGTGATGCGCTTATTCTGCGCGCCATGATCGTGACCAGCGCTGGCCGCATGCTCCGCGCCGAAGAAGGCGGGGCGCCACATATGCCCGAGGCTTTGGGAACGCGCGTGGCGAAGATGCTGCGCTAATCGCAAATCATTTGGTCGCGTAGGACGGCTCCTCCGCCCCCCTGGATTAGGATGGCCCCTCCGCCCCAATTCTGGGGAACCCGGAAAATGCCAATCTCCGAAATCAGGTCCCCCAGAATTGGGGCGGAGGGGCCATCTTACACGGCCTAACGATAAATGCAGGCGATGACGCCGCGAGGGAAGGAACTACGGATGCAGCAATTCGATTATCTGGTGATCGGCAGCGGGAGCGCGGGGCTGAGTTTCGCCCTGCGGGTTTGCGAGAGCGGCAGCGTCGCCCTCATCACCAAAAAAGAACGGACCGACAGCAACACCAACTGGGCTCAGGGTGGCATCGCCGGCGTGATGGGCCCGGATGACGATATGGAGCTGCACGTTCAGGATACGCTGATCGCCGGCGCCGGTCTGTGCAATGAAGAGGCCGTGCGCGTTCTCGTCCATGAGGGCCCAGACAGCATCCGTGAGCTGATCTCCTTCGGCGCCGATTTCAATCGCACGCCCGACGGCGAGCTTTCGCTGGGGCGCGAGGGCGGGCATTCCCGCCGGCGTATTATCCATACAGCGGACCTGACTGGGAAAGAAGTCGAGCATACGCTGGTCGAGGCCGTGCGCCGGCACTCCAACATCACGGTTCTCGAACATCATTTCGCCGTCGATTTGATCGTTCAGGAGGGACACTGCTGCGGGGCGTATGTGCTGGATGAGGCCACCGGGGACGTCACGCCGTATATCGCGCGGGCGACACTGCTGGCGACTGGCGGCGCGGGGCAAGTCTATCGGTTTACGACCAACCCGACGATTGCGACCGGTGACGGCGTCGCCATCGCGTGGCGCGCGGGCGCGGAGATCGCGAACATGGAGTTTATCCAGTTCCATCCGACGTCGCTCTTCCATCCCGACGCCAAGAGTTTTCTGATCTCGGAAGCCGTGCGCGGCGAGGGCGGCATTCTTCGGCGCAAAGACGGGACGGCGTTCATGGCCGAGTACGATCCCGAGCGCAAGGATCTGGCGCCGCGCGATATCGTCGCCCGCGCCATCGACAGCGAGATCAAAAAGACCGGCGATGAGTGTGTTTATTTGGATGTGACGCATCTATCGCCGCAGTCGATCAAGGATCACTTCCCGACGATCTACGCGCGCTGCCTTTCCTTTGGGATCGATATCACCACAGATTGGATCCCCGTCGTTCCCGCCGCGCATTATTCGTGCGGCGGGGTCACCACGGATCTGGTGGGACGCACGAGTATCGAGCGTCTCTACGCCTGCGGGGAAGTCGCCAGCACAGGGGTGCACGGCGCCAATCGCCTGGCGTCCAACTCCCTGCTCGAAGCGCTGGTCTTCGCCAAGCGCGCGGCGGCCGACGCCATTCCACGCGTGCCCGCTTGGGGCGACTGCGCGCCGGCTCCCAAGTTTGATTCCGGTCGCAAGAGGACCGAAACTGTGGACCGCGCTCAGCTGCAGTCGCTGCGGCACCGGGTGCAGACAGTCA
>JAOQAA010000286.1 GCA_025963815.1 Capsulimonas sp. | reverse complement strand
TGACGAAGCTGGTGCGGCCTTGCATGAGGTTGAGCATGGCGTCCTGGATGTGCTTCTCGGTGCGAGTGTCGACGCTGCTGGTGGCTTCGTCGAGGATCAGGATGCGCGGGTCGGCGAGGATGGCGCGGGCGATGGCGAGCAGCTGGCGCTGGCCCTGGCTCAGGTTGCCGCCGCGTTCGGACAGCACGGTGTTGTAGCCGTCTGGGAGGCGGTGGATGAACGGATCGGCGTTGGCGAGCTTGGCGGCGGCGATCACTTCGTCGTCCGTGGCTTCCAGGCGACCGTATTTGATGTTGTCGCGCACGGTCCCGGTGAAGAGAAACGTGTCCTGGAGGACAATGCCGAGCTGGCGGCGCAGGTCTTCCTTTTTGATCTTGCGGATGTCCTGGCCGTCGATGGTGATCGTTCCAGAGTCGATCTCGTAGAATCGGGTGAGGAGATTGACGATAGTCGTTTTTCCGGCGCCCGTCGGCCCGATCAGGGCGACGACTTGCCCCGGGCGCGCGTGCAGGCTGACGTGCTTCAGGACAGGCGTACCGTGAACGTAGGAGAAATTGACGTCCTCGAAAATGACATCGCCCTGGATCTGGGCGAGCGGCTGGGCGTCGGGCGCATCGACTTCCATCGGCTCATCGATGATCTCGAAGACGCGCTCGGCGCCCGCCATCGCCGACTGGATCGAATTGTAAAGACTGGCGATCTCATTCAGGGGCCGCCCGAATTGTCTGGTGTAATTGATGAACGTGGCGATCGTCCCGACTGTGATCGCGCCGCGCACGGCGAGGTAGCCGCCGACGCCCGCGACAATCGCCAGCCCCAGGTTGCCGATGAAGTTCATGACCGGGCCGATGAACCCGGAGAAGATCTGGGCGCGCGTCGCCGCCTGCCGCAGCTCCAAATTGGACGCGGCGAACTCGGCGATCGCCGCCGGCTCCTGGTGATACGCCTTCACGACGCGCTGGCCGGTAATGGTCTCTTCGATAAACCCATTCAGCTTGCCAAGCGCCGCCTGCTGGAGGCGGAACTGCGCGCGGGTCCGGGTGGCGACCCAGCGATTCAGCACGACCGTGATCGTCGTGATGGTGATAAGCGTAACGGCGGTGAGCGGGACATTGAGCAGCAGCATCGCGATCGTGACGCCGATTGTGTTCAGAACGCCGGAGACGATCTGCGTCACGCTATCCGAAAGCACCTGGCTTACGTTTTCCACGTCGTTCGTCAATCGGCTCATCAGCTCCCCGTGCGGCCGCTTGTCGAAAAAGCTGAGCGGCAGATGCTGAAGACGCGCGAAGAGGTCCTTACGGATTTCACGGACGGTGCGCTGCGAGGCGCCGGCCATGATGTAGCTTTGAAACCAGGTCAGCAGCGAGTTCGTCACGTAGACGACAAGCATCAGCGCGCAGATGCGCGCGAGGCCCGGCAGGTCGTGGCCCAGGATATATCTGTCAATGGCGCGACCAAGGAGGTATGGCCCGGCCAAGTTGAGGGCGACGCCCGCCGCCACCATGAACGCCGTGCCGATCAGGGCGGCGCGCTGATGACGCAGGTAGCCCCATAGCCGCAGCAGTACGCCGCGCCGGTCCTTGGGCTTCTCCACCTTGCCCATCATTCGCGCGCCTGGGCCGAAGCCTCCCCGTCCCATCGGAGACGAAGGCGCTTCTTCTTTTTGCGTCTTATTCTCCGCCATCGATAATCACTCCATTTTCCATCTGCGACTCG
This sequence comes from Capsulimonas sp., assembly GCA_025963815.1. GTDB lineage: Bacteria > Armatimonadota > Armatimonadia > Armatimonadales > Capsulimonadaceae > Capsulimonas. The sequence goes on along the minus strand of JAOQAA010000286.1, from coordinate 4,894 downwards.
TAAATTTCCCGGTAGATCGGGCTTGATAAAAGCAGCTCGCGGTGCGTCCCCTCGGCGGCGACCCGGCCGTCGTCGAGCACTAAAATTTTGTCCGCGCCGAGCACCGTGCTGATCCGCTGCGCCACGACCAAACTCGTCCGACCACGCCGGTGGTCCGCCAGCGCTTCTTGGATCCGCGCCTCCGTCTGAACATCCACCGCGCTGGTGCTGTCGTCGAGAATTAAGATATCGGCGCCCGTGAGCAGCACACGGGCGATGGCGAGACGCTGTTTCTGGCCGCCCGAAAGGTTCACGCCGCGCTGGCCGACAACCGTGTCATACCCCTCGGGAAAGCCCATGATGAAGTCGTGCGCCTGCGCCATCTTCGCCGCCGCGACTGCTTCGTCATCACTCGCGTCGGGCCGCCCATATTTGATATTGTCCCGGATCGAGCCGCTGAACAGTACGGATTCTTGCAGGGCGATCCCGACATGGCCGCGCAGCGACGTTTCGCTGAGCGTGCGAACATCCTGGCCGTCGATCGTGACGCGGCCGCCCGCGACATCGTAGAACCGGGGGACGAGATTGACCAGGCTCGTCTTTCCGGAGCCAGTCGCGCCCAGGATCGCCACCGTCTGCCCCGGCTCCGCCGTGAACGAGACATCGGTGAGCACCGGATCGTGATCCTGTCCGTCATACGCAAAGCGCACGTTTTCGAATGCAATGCGCCCGCGCGTCTGCGCCAGCGTAACGGCGTCCGGCGCCGTCTGGATCGTGGGAACGCTGATCAGCACTTCGTCGATCCGCTGGGCCGACGCTTCCCCGCGCGAGAACCGCATGATCAGCATGCTCGCCATCGTCAGCGCGATCAAAGTCTGCATCAGATAGTTGATAAAGGCGATCACCTGGCCGATACTCAGTTGTCCTGCGTTGACCTGCGCGCCGCCAAACCACAGGGCCGCCACGACGCCGAAGTTGAGCGTGAGCATGACCGCCGGCATGGTCAGCGCCCCCAGACGCGCCGCCAGGATGTTCTGGGTCATCAGCTGATCGTTCGCATCCCCAAAGCGCTGCTCTTCTCTTTGGGAACGCGCGAAGGCCTTCACGACGCGAACACCCGACAGGTTCTCCTGCATCACGGTATTCAGGGCGTCCAGCCGCTTCTGCACCTCGCTGAACAGGGGCGAAGTCCTGCGGATGATCGCCGCCAGCGACACGGTGATGACGGGGATCAAGACCAGGAAGAGGAGCGATAATCTGGGGCTCGTCAGAACTCCCATGATCAGGCTGCCGACCAGCAGCAGGGGCACGCGCACCATGATCCGCAGGACCATCATGACCACTTCCTGCACCTGGGTGACGTCATTCGTCAGCCGAGTAATCAACGATCCGGTGTCCAGATGGTCTAAGTTTCCAAACGACAGCGATTGGATCTTCTCAAAAAGGCGCTCGCGCAGATCCGCGCCGAACCCCTGCCCGGCCAGCACCGCGAAGTACGTACAGCCCATGCCCGCGAACATGCCGATGAAGGCGCAGGCAATCTGCAAGCCCCCCGTGTGCAGCACGACCGACATATCATGGCGTGCGATCCCGTCGTCGACCATGCGCTGCACCAGACGCGGCTGCATCAGGTCCATCGCGACTTCCAGCGCCATCATCAGCGGCGCCAGCAGCGCCCATCGCTGGTAAGGCTTCAAAAACGCCGCCAGTTTTCGCAGTGCACGCATCTTTACTCCATTCCCGTCTGGGAGGTCGCGGCGCCGGCGGCGATCAAGTCCCGCACTTCATTGCGTGAGCGTTCGACCACCGCGCGCACCTGGCGAATCGCGTCCCGGTCTCCGGCGCCGATCGCCGAGCGCAGGCCGCGCCAGATCGTCTTAGAGAGATCTTCCAATTCTTCCTGAAGAAACTCCACCTCATGCTGGCTCGAAGGCGACGGCGGCTCGGCGGCGAATCGCGACCAGAACGCCTCCACGCGCTCCGCCTGCGCCGCAAGCTCCGTCCGGCCTTCGGCGGTCAGCTCGTAAACGCGCCGGTCGCCTTCGGGAAAGTCCCGCACCAGATCTAGATCGTTGAGATACTGCAGCGCCGGATAAACCGCGCCCGCGCTGGGAACCCACTGCCCATGCGTGCGCTCCTCCAGGGCTTTAATAATCTCATAGCCATGCTTCGGCCCATCGCTGAGCGCATCGAGCAGCACAAATCGCAGCGCCCCCCGCTCCATCCGCTCCCCACGCCGTCCCGGCCCGCCGCCCCCACAGCGGCCGCCATGCAAGGGCTGCTTGTCGACAAACGCCCCGCGCGGCCCGTCATGATGGAAGAAGCGCCCATGCCGTCCCCGGTGATCGCAGCTGTTGAAGATATTCATCGGATCTATTTCATTTCTATCGAGTACTATAAAGATATATCTTTATAGTACTCGCGCAAAGCCGTAAGAGTCAAGCCGACAGGCAATTTCCATAGGGTCAGGAACTTGTCCGGCGCGCTAGCAGCAGGCACATGTCGTCGCGCATGGAGCCGCCGGCGAACTCTTTGACTTGATCGACGATCTTTTGCCCGAGGCCTTTGAGTGTGTCTGCGCCCCGCGCCTGGGTCACCAGGTTCGCCAGACCGTCCTGTCCGAGGAACTTGTCGCCTTGACGCGATTCCGTCAAGCCGTCCGTCGCCATCATCAGTGTATCGCCGTGGCCGAGATGGACCGTAATCATTTCGTATTCGCCGCCCGCGATGATTCCCAGAGGATAGCCGATGCCGTAAACGATCTCGATCGCGCCGTCGCGGCGCAGCAGGGTCGGCGGCTCCGCGCCTGCGAAGGCGAGTGTCGTCTCACCTGTGCAGACATTGATCACGCCCAGGAGAAGCGCGACGAAGCGCGGATCGTCCTCGACCGCGTAATCGTGGAACTGGCAGATGAAGTTGTTGAGCCGGGTCAGCGTGCGCGCCGGGTCGGGGTATTCCTGAAGGAATGCGCGCAGGGCGTACTTTACCTCCGCCGTCCGCGCCGCCGCGCCGAGGCCCTTGCCCGCGACATCGCCCATGACCAGTGCGACTTCGTCTTCGCTCAACTGGAAGACGTCGTAGAAATCGCCGCCGACATCGGCTTCGCTCCAAGCGGCTTCATACAAAGCAGCGACATCCAGCCCCGGGAAGACGCGGTCGTCGATGTCGATCAGCAGAGAGCGCTGGAGGGTTTCGGTGATCTGCTTCTCGTGCGCGTATGCGGTATCCAGCATCGCCCGCGCTTCTTCCTTCTGGGCAATCACCTGCTCCTGCTGTCGCACCATACGGCGCAGCTCGAGCTGTTTCATGACCTGATTGGAAAGCACGCGCAGGATATCTTTTTGCTCCTCGGTCAGCTCGCGCGTCTTGTAATCCAGAATTCACAGCGTGCCGAGCGCATGGCCGTCGTCGGTCTCCAGCAGCGCTCCGGCGTAAAAACGCACGTGCGGGTCGCCGGTCACGAGGGGGTTGTCCGAGAATCGTGAGTCCGCACGCGTATCGGGTATGACCAAAACATCCGGCTCCAAGATCGCGTGCGCGCACATGGACATGCTGAGCGGCGTTTCCGTCACGCCTAGGCCAACCTCGGAAAGAAACCATTGGCGGGCGTGATCGACCAGGCTGATCAGAGCGATCGGCGCATTGCACATGCGCGCCGCCAGCCGGGTAATCTCTTCAAATTCTTCTTCGGGAGATGCATCGAGAATTTCGTATCGGGCGAGAGCGGCGAGCCGCTCGGCTTCATTGGGGGGTTTTGGCGCCTGCAAGTTCACACCTCACGCGGCGTACTTCGATGGCAATCTTTTACGCGGCGAGCCATCAGTATACCATGCAATGGGGGCCGCAACAAAGCCAATAGGGGATTCACTCGTCGCCGCGCCAGGGGACGGCGCGGGAAAAGAATAGTGCGGTCTCTTCCGGGCCCAGCAGCTGTGGATCGTAGAGACTGTCGTCAAAGCCGCACAGCGTAAATCCGGCGCGGCGATAAAATTGAATGGCGGGATAGTTGACGTTCTGCGTCTCCAGCCAAAGACAGCGGGCACCCCGAGAGTGAGCAAACGAATCAAGCGCGCTGAGAAGCACCCTTCCGACACCGGCGCCTCGGGCGTACGGAGCGACATAAAGATGGTCGATGATGACGCGACGGTTCCATTCAGCGTATCGAGCCGCCGCGAAACCGATCGGCCCGCCGCCCTGCTCGGCCACCAGCGCGCAATCCCACGATTGGCGCTCGCTCAGATCCAAATCATAGCGCTTATGGAGAGGTGGATCCACAGTCTCCAGGGCGAGATGAAATGACAGATCACCCCGCACAACACAGTAGCGTCGGTCCGTGACAAATGAGCGATCCATGGCCGCGACGGCGGCCAAATCCCCAGGCCATCGTGCGGATCGGACTTCGATCATCGTCGCTGCTCCAGAGGCGCGGACTTAGCCTTTTTCGTGCATGCGCGTCACTTCCATCTGAAATGCGGTCGCCAGCAGATGGTCGTAGTCAATTTCCGGCGCCCGGGCCGCCGCGCGTTCGGCGACGTCCTGCACCTGCGAGAACGCCACTTTCGCGCCTTCTCGCTTCAGTCGGTCCTCGGCGGCCTGCGCGTCCTCAGCCGTCAGCCGCAGAAACGAAATTGCCCAAAGGGTCAGATTGTTTGCGGTGAGGCTTTGATCTCCATCCCAAAACTCACCGTGCAGTGTCAGCCATTTTTCCACGGCTTCCCGTGTCGCGCAAAGCTGCGCATCTGGATTTGGTTCATTCATGGTAAAGCTCTGACGGTCCCAGGACAGAATTAGTTCCTGGAAAAATCAAATAATTTCACGGCAACCAAGCGGAGTTATTGCCACCATCATCAGAGAGAGATACGATGAGGTCATTGGGGGCCTTTTGGGGAAACAGCGACAGGGCAATCGCATACTC
>JAOQAA010000268.1 GCA_025963815.1 Capsulimonas sp. | reverse complement strand
CGGCAAGCCGCTTGTGTATCTGGATAACGCCGCCACGACACAAAAGCCGCAGCTGGTGATCGACACTCTCATGCGTTATTACACGGAAGAGAATGCGAACATCCACCGCAGCCCCCATCTGCTTGCGGAGAAAGCGACGCGCGCTTATGAAGGCGCGCGCGTTAAGATTAAGAACTTCCTGAACGCCGAAGACGCGCATGAGATCATCTTCACGCGCAACGCGACCGAAGGCGTCAACCTCGTCGCGTCCACCTACGGCCGCCAGAACATCGGCGCCGGCGACGAGATCTTGATCTCGACGATGGAGCATCACTGCAACATCGTCCCCTGGCAGATGCTCTGCCAGGAAAAAGGCGCCAAGCTTCGTGTGATCCCGATCAACGACGCCGGTGAGCTTCTGATGGACGAGTTCGACAAACTGCTCGGCCCGCGCACCAAAATCGTCGCGGTCGTGCATATGTCCAACGTTCTCGGCACCATCAACCCGATCGAAGAGATCATCGCGAAGGCGCACGCACAAGGTGTTCCCGTTTTAATTGACGCCGCCCAATCGGCCTATCACATCCCGATCGATGTGCAGGCCCTGGACGCCGACTTTCTAGTCCTCAGCGGCCACAAGCTCTACGGCCCCACGGGGATCGGCGTACTCTACGGTAAGGCCGCCCTTCTAGAGGCGATGCCGCCTTACCAGGGCGGCGGCGATATGATCGCCACCGTGACCTTCGAGCACACCGAATACAATGACCTGCCCTATAAATTCGAAGCCGGCACTCCGCACATCGCCGGCGCGGCCGGCCTCGGCGCGGCCGTCGATTACATTCAGAGCCTGGGCGTCGCGAATATCGCCGCCTACGAGCACGAATTGATGGAGTACGGCAACGAGGCCCTCGCACAGATCGAAGGGTTCCGGATGATCGGGACGGCTAAGAACAAGGCGAGCGTCTATTCGTTCACGCTCGGCGACATTCACCCGCTGGAGATCGGCACGCTGCTTGACCGCCAGGGCATCGCCATCCGAACCGGACAGCACTGCGCCCACCCCGTGCTCCAGCGCCTCGGCGTTCCCTCGACCGCGCGCGCTTCGCTGGGCCTTTACAACACGCGCGAGGAAATCGACGCGCTGGTCGCGGGCCTGCGCAAAGTTCGGGAGTTCTTCAGCACATGAGCCCGACGCAAACGCAATCCCTCGCGGCCCCCCAGGACGAGATCATCGACGACCTGTCCCTTTTCGAGGACTGGACCGAACGCTACGGCTACGTGATCGAACTGGGCCAGGCGCTTCCCGCCCTACCCGACGAGTTCAAAACCGACGCCAACAAAGTCCGCGGCTGCCAGTCCCAAGTCTGGATTCACCCGACGCTCAACGAAGGCGTCGTCACTCTGCAAGCCGACAGCGACGCGCCCACCGTGCGCGGCTTGATGGCGATGCTCGTGCGCCTTTACTCCGGCCACACGCCCGAAGAGATTGTCGCCAAGAACCCGGATTTCATCAACCGCTCCGGTCTGGAGGAAAACCTTTCCATGGTCCGAGTCAATGGCATGCGCGCAGCCGACAAACAGATCAAGAAGTACGCGCAGGCGTTTATTGATGGGGCTTCCAGATAAGACTCAGCCCCCCTGCCCCCCAATCCTGGGGGAGGAGGTTGGCGTTAGGTGAAATTTTCTTATCCAGCGCACAATCCATGAATGTAATTTGGGCAAACGCCTTATTCGATAAATCGACCTCACGACTATCTCCTCCCCCAGGATTGGGGGGCAGGGGGGCCGAGTCCGGCTCTAACAACGGGAAACAACACCATGGCAGAAGAACGAACACGCGTGTATCCGCTCGCGATTGAAGCGGAAGTAATCGAGATGATCCGCACGATCTACGACCCCGAGATCCCGGTCAACATCTACGAAATGGGCCTGATCTACGAAATCGATGTCGACGAATACGGCGTCGTTGATATCAAAATGACCCTCACATCCCCCGCCTGCCCCGTCGCCGGCACGCTGCCGGGCGATGTCGAGCAAAAGGTTCGGCAAGTGGAAGGCGTCACAGATGTGAAAGTCAAACTGGTCTGGGAGCCGTCCTGGAGCATGGACTTAATGTCTGAGGATGCAAAACTAGAGCTGGGCTTCTTCTGAAGCCACACGGAAACGAACCGGGGGCGGACGCTGTATAGTGTCCGCCCCCGATTTGTTTTTAGGCGAATCGATTATGGAATTTGTATTCAAACTCTTGTTAAGCTCCGGTGAACATACTGCGACTTGGCTGGCGACAGACAATGGACGGCTGAGTTTACCGGAATATACGTTCTCCTTGCCCTCGGATGGCGATGCGATGGCTCCCGTCTTGCATCAAAATGCGATACTCCACAAGTTTTCTATCGATGCTTTTATCCTCAGCGACTTTTTTCTCCAGCCCGAAGGCCAGACAGCCTCCCGTTACTATATCACCGCTGAGATATCTCCCTCTGCGTCTGAAGATGTTCCTGCTGGGCTGGTCGCCACGCCATATCGCCATGACTCCGCGATAGACTTAGGCGATCCTCTCGATCAGCGTGTCTTCGATGCTTGGGAGATGGAAAGGGATACGAATCGTGGGCTGGATATTCCATGGTCGAAGCCAGGGTGGCGGCAGACAGCAGCCGATTGGATACAGGAAAGTATCGGACAGAGCACGGCGGAACTGATACCGCTAAGAACATGGGTGAGGTCCACGGTCATTGCTGTACATCACGCAGACGGCGGCGCTTACTTTAAAGCAGTCCCGCGCATGTTTCGGCGCGAATTGCTGGTGATCGAATGCCTGTCTCGGTCGGCTCCGCACAACCTGCCTCGTATACTCGCCACTCATCCGGACAACGATTGGATGCTTATGGAAGAAATCCATGGTATGGAACTTAAGGATTGTGACGAGATAGAGGTTTGGGAGAGCGCCATACGCCACTATGCCCGCTTGCAGAAATCAACGATAGGAAGCACAACTCATCAGTTACGAGAAATCTGCCCAAACTATACGCCAAGACAGCTGGAATCGCAGATCGACAGCCTTCCCATCCGTATCAAGTCGGCGCTGGATGGTCTTGATGAAGGAGTGACTTCGCATCAACCTGAGCAGTTGGTTTCGAAAGGGGGTTCCTTAAAGAAAATCTGCAAAGAGTTGTATGATTCTGGCTTGCCCGATGTGCTGGAGCACGGGGATTTTCAAAGCCGAAATATACTGATTCAACCTGGCGTCCCCATCTTTATTGACTGGTCGGAGGCTTGCATTACCACCCCGTTTGCTTGTATGGCTTGGTTCACAGAAGATGATTTCCTGCCAGATTGGCTTGCAAACGAGAGCTCACGAAAACGGCTATGGCAAGTGTATATGACGGAATGGTTAGATTTCGCCAGCCCAAAAACACTATCACGAATGGCTGAGATCAGTGTTGTTTTCGGATGCCTGTGGAAGCTGGTTATGTCATGCGACTATCTCGACGGATATCAATCTCAAACTCAGGGAAAGGCGCTGCCTGTGGAATCCTTGAGCGGCCACGTAATCTGGCAGGAGAAATACGAACTGGCTTACCAGACAAAACAATTGCTCCAGATCTTAGCGACGATACCCTGTCACACATGATCGGGAAACGGGAAGTACAGCGGCGCGGGGAACCATGCGTGCGCCAATTGCGACTGGTTATTCCCATCGAAAAACCCATCCATCGGCGCGGCGCCGAACAGAAATTGGTAGATGTCCATTCCGCGCAAAGTCACATCGGGCGCTCGATCGGTCGTCTCTACGGCCACGCTGCCGCCGGCGATGGAGATTGTGTGATTTCCGAAAAGGTCGGAACCGATGACCATCTCTCCGTCCGGCAGAGAACGGCAGCTTGCTTTGAGCGTCAAGAATGCCTCGACTGTGCGGGCAAAGTTAAAGAAACGATAGTTGCCGGCGTTTTCCAGCACATAGTTTTCACAAATTCGGATCGCAGAGGCGAGCTTGCGCGGCTCGTGAGGCGGCAGGAACACAGTCGCGCTTTCGCCGGGACGGTTGGCTGTAACTGAGTGGAGGATATCTGCAAACGCGTTCTCGTCCGCGACGAGAATTTCTCCGATGGTCGCCCCATTGCGCGTGAAATAACCAGCGATCTCACCATTCTGGTCGAAGATCACGTAGGGAACGGACATGCCGGTGCGCAGGGCGTCGACGAATTTTCCGCGCGGCCTCTCAATATGGGTAAACTGCGCGGCGTGTATCGCATACGCTTTGTCGATGACTTCAGCGCTTTGCGCCGCCATCTCTTCCAATCGATACCCACTGTTCCCCATGCGCTTGGCGGTGTGCTTGACGCTGGCGGGAGTGAAGTGGACGGCGCAGGCGGCGCCGCAGGGTTCGTACCCAAAGTGCTGGTAGCGCTGCCGCTGCCCGGTCAAAAACGAGAAGTCCATGCCTTCATTCGCCATGTCGGCAACGGCGGCGTTCATCAGATCCACCATGTATCCCTTACCGCCATGGTACTTGTGCACGGCGACGTTTCCCACCCCGGCCACGCGCAGGGAGATGTCGCCGATGCGGTATACCATGGGGAAGACACCGACGGCGGCGCGGATACGGCCGTTTTCCCGAAGGACATATTGCTGCGCCATGCTGGCGTCGGTCGGCTCATACATCTTCGGACCGAAGGCGCGGAAATCCGTGGGAGCGTGCGCCATACTGAAGACGAGGCTGATGAAGTCCATCAGCTCTTCGTAATCGCCTGCGGTCAGTCGGGTGATCTCATGGGGCATGGGAAGTTCTTTCTCCAATATTTAAACAGCAGTATGCTCTTATAATACCTTGCGCCGACGCAAACCCGTAAACGTTTTCGACTCGTAATAGAGGTATTCGGCTCAAATACGGAACCGATCAGGCGCATCCACGTTATAATGATAAATCGCCACGGACTGCCCGCGCTTCGCGGCGCGCCGGAGAACTGAACATGCAAGCCGCCCCGCGCGACCGCGCCGTCGCCCATCAAAACACGCTGCACATGAACGACGAGATCCCGCCGCTCTCGAACTTTCCGAACACCAAGGATATCGCGCAGCACCCCCTGTTTCGGGGAGAAATCTCGCGCTTTCTGTGGCGTCTCCTGACCCTGCGCTTCACGCGCACAGGCCGATGGTTCATCGGCGCGACTTTGATCTTCACGGCTTATGGCGCCATTTCGCTGGAGCTCCAATCGTATGTACTGTTCTGCTACGCCATCGGCCTCTGGGTGGCGGCTTCCGCCTATCGTCTGCTAAGCCGTCCGAATGTGACGGTTCAGGCGAAGCATCCCAGCCGGGCGCGGGTCGGTGAAACGATCACCGTTGATGTGACCGTCACACAAACCGGGCGGTTCGCGGGCGTGGACCTCACCCTGCTGCCGCACTGGCTTCCGCAGGCGGTGGACGCGGTGCAGGAAGAAGGCGTGGGTCTGCCGCCGCTCACGCGCGGGAAGAGCGTCCACGCCCGCCTTCAATTGTTCTGCAAGCAGCGCGGATTGCAGCCGCTCAAAGGGTATCGCGTGGAGACAGACTTTCCGTTTGGATTGATCCGCGCTTATCGCACGTTCTATCAGCCGCAGAACCTACTAGTCTACCCGGCGTTTCACCCATTGACGAATTTTGATGTGCCGACCGGCAGCCGCTATCAGCCCGGTGGCGTGGCGCTGGCGTCGCACCAGGGCGAATCGTTCGAGTTCCTTGGCAATCGCGAGTATGTGGAAGGCGACAATGTCCGCGACATCGATTGGCGCGCGACGGCGCGCCTCAGCCGCCCGATCATCCGGGAGTACCGCGAGGAGTATTTCTTTCGGGTTGGCGTGGTGCTGGATACTTATGTTGCCGGCGGACCAAACGCAAAAGTACGCGCGGCGGACTTCGAGCGCGCCGTCTCCCTATGCGCCGCTGTCAGCGATTATATGGCGCGGCAGGACTACATCGTCGATATCTTCGCCGCCGGCCCGGATCTTTACCATCTGACCGCCGGACGAAGCCTCGCGCACTTAGACCAGATCCTCGACATTCTGGCGTGCGTTGAACCTGGCCCCGCCGAGCCGTTTGAAGTCTTGGAGCCGGAGCTTCAGGAAAACCTGTCGCGGATCACCACGGTGATCTGCGTCTTTCTCAACTGGGACGAGACCCGCCTCGCCTTCGCGCAGCGGATGGCGCAGGCGGGCGCGGGGGTCAAAGTGATCATTGTACGCAGCGGCGCCTGCACAATGGATCCTGACGGCGGCACGGCGTTTACGGGCCCCATTCCCATTATTGACAAGACGGCGTTCGACGCCGGCCCGGAGGAGCTATGACCACCGCCACGGCTCCCGCGCCATTTGCGAAAACTTTGTTCCGGCTTCCCTGGTCCGCCGAAGCCGCCATCTTCGTCGCCTACGCGGCCTTGCTGATCAACGATCAGCGTTATGCATTGATCGGCGCGTTCGCGGTGCTGCTGCACATCTCACGCTACTTCGCGCTGCGCATTCCCCAGCGTTCGTGGATCGCATGGATCATCAGGATCGCCGCATACGGCCTGATCGGCAGCACCGCAGGCCGAAACGATCAGGGCAATGTCAGCCTGTTCGACCCGGCGACCGTGGACGCATTCGGCGTCATCTGCGCTGTGGAGATCGTCATTCAAATGTGGCGCGAGCGCCCCGGAGGCAGCCCGCCGGGAGCGATCACCATCGCCCTCGCCGCGCTGGTCCTGTCCGCCGCCTCCACAACCTATGACACGACGTATATCCGGTGGCTGGCGCCCCTCTACATCGTGTTTACCATGCTCTCGCTCCGTTCCTATACACGCCGCCAAAACGTGGTCCAATCCGGAGCCGCCACGCGTCCCAATTGGCGCGTGCTCGGCGCGCGCGGCGCGGCGCTCCTGCTTGGATTAGGCGCGGGCTTCGTGGTTTATTCGGCGTTTGTCACTTACCACGATAAGATCAATCAAATCGGTGACAATGTGATGACGCGCCAGCACGCTCCCGAGCGAAGCGCGCTGTCGTCGTCGCCAAGTCTCGGAGATAGTTTCGACAACGACGGCTCCCCCAGCCGCGTGCTGCGCATCAAAAATTTGATCGGCGTGGCGCACCTGCGCGGATTGGTGTTCGATACCTACAAACATGGAAGCTGGAGTCCAACACTGGAAGCGCGCAAGTTCTTCCCCGCCGGCGACAGAGTGCTCCTGCCGAACGCCCGAGGAGCGCGCGCGCATGTCACCTGCTTCGCGGACGGGCTGCATATCCTGGTCGCGCCGCTGAACGTGGCGGGTGTCGGCGGTCCCGAGCTGGGCTCCATCGAACGTTCGGCGGAGATCGGCAACCCGCTCAAGACGGATGTCGGCGCTCCGTACTATTACGATCTGATCCTGCCCCCGAACGAAGAGAACCAGGGGATCTTATGCGCCACGCCCACCCCCGAGGAGCGCCAACACTGCCTGAACGTGCCGCCGGAGATTACACCCGAGGTGCGCGCCTTGGCGCAAAAAATCGCCGGGAACGAGCCGGACGATCGTTCGAAGGTCCAGGCAGTCACAAACTACCTGATCTCGAACTACTCGTACAGCCTCAACGTGCATATCGGCAAAGGGGATAAGGTCTCGGAGTTCCTGCTGCACCAGAAGGCGGCGTACTGCGAGTACTTCGGCAGCGCCGCAGTCATCTTGTTACGCTGTGTCGGCGTGCCGAGCCGCTACGCCACGGGATATTACGCCCATGAAGGGGAAGCCGGCGGCGAGACCGTGGTCCGGCAGCGCGATTCGCACGCCTGGGCCGAAAGCTGGATCGAAGGCGTCGGCTGGGTTACCGTGGACGCCACGCCTGGCGGTGGCCGCCCAGACAAACTCTATCCCGATACCCCCGCAGGCATGAAGATCTGGGAAACGCTCGCGGACAAAATTACCGACATACGCGAATGGCTCGCTCAGTTCAGTCCCGCCGCGCTCGGCGGCGCCGCCTTCGGCCTTCTCCTTCTGTATGCCGGCGTGCGAGCGCTGCTCGCACGCCGGCGCGGCGGCAGGACTGTTTTGCGCGAGAGCGATTACACGCCAATCGACGAGGAACTGAGACAGATCGCAGCCCGCTTTGAGACTGTGCTCAAACGCGTCAACGCCCCCTGCCCGCCCGCCCGTCCCTGGGGAGAGCATCTCAAAAAGCTCACCCAGCTGCCCAAAGCCGAGCAGCCGGACCTGGACTTCGAACGCGCGGACGATTTCGTCCGCTGCTATAACCTATTGCGCTTCCGCCGTGACGCCGATCCGGCTCTGCGGCGCGAGACGACTGATTTGATCGACACTTTGGAGAGAGGACTCACAGGTTCACGAAGATGACAATGGAAATTGAACGCAGCACAACACCGGGAGCCGCCGCGGCTTTGACGCAGTCCGAGTTCGCGGAAATCGTGAGCCGTGTCGAAGAGAATTTGGGATTGGTGATCCGGGGCAAATCCGAAAGCATTCGGCTGGTCATGGTCGCCCTGCTCGCCGGCGGCCATGTCCTGCTGGAAGACGTTCCCGGCACGGGCAAAACAACACTCGCGAAATCGCTCGCGTGCTCGATCAGCGGGATCTTTCGGCGTATCCAGTTCACGCCCGACTTGCTCCCCGCGGACATCACTGGCACGAGCTTTTACCGACCGGCGGACGGTACGTTCGAATTCCGCGAAGGCCCGGTCTTCGCGAACGTCCTTCTCGCCGACGAAATCAACCGGACCTCGCCGCGCACACAGTCGGCCCTGCTGGAAGTCATGAGTGAGAACCAGATCACCATCGAAGGCCGCCGCAAAGACCTGCCCCAGCCTTTCTTCGTGATCGCCACCCAGAACCCAACCGAGTTCCATGGCACTTATCCCCTGCCCGAAGCGCAGCTCGACCGCTTCGCCGTCCGCGTGACCATGGGCTACCCGGACATCGCCCATGAGATGGAGATCCTCACGAGCCACCACGACCACGATCCATTCGACGCCCTCAAGCCCCGAGTCAACGGCGAGGACATTCTCGCAATGCAGGAGCGCGTCAAAACGATCAAGTTCGACACCAGCGTCGCCGAATACGTCCTCAAGATCGTGGACGCCACCCGCAAAGACGCCCGCCTCCGCCTCGGCGTCTCCCCTCGCGGCTCACTCACACTCTATCGCACCGCCCAGGCCCGCGCCGCCATCGACGGCCGCGATTTCGTCCTTCCCGAAGACGTCCGCGCCCTCGCCATTCCCGTGCTGGCTCACAGAATTATGCTGGATACGAAGGCAAAGTACGGTGGCGTGCAGCCGAATCAGGTGATTGAGGAGATTTTGGAGACGGTGGCGGCGCCGAGATAAAGCCCACAACCCATCAATCCCATGAAGCCAAAAATCGGTCTTTCTCGCTTTAAACCCATAAGCGAGAAAGGCCGTTTTTGGCTTGTGTACCTTTTGAATTAACGCTTGACAAGCAAACAAAGCAGTGATATAATCGTTTAACTGAAGGTTTTACTAATAAATTCCCTAGAGGAGCTTCCTACCATGAATTCGCTGAAACAGAATTCCGCAGGTTTCACACTCATTGAACTACTCGTTGTCATCGCAATCATCGCAATTCTCGCAGCAATCCTCTTCCCTGTTTTCGCCCAGGCTCGGGAGAAAGCAAGAGCAATCTCCTGTTTATCGAATCTGAAGCAGATCGGGCTTGCCTTCACGCAGTACAACCAGGACAACGACGAATACTTTCCCGGGCTCTACCAGGGTAACTGGAATAGCAGTATCGGCCGCTGGATGGACAGCATTCAACCTTACGTCAAAAACACGCAGATCTTCAACTGCCCCAGCGATTCCAACACGGCGAATAAGTACATTGCCAACCGGGGTACGATCGATCTCGGCGCAACGGCCATTGGCGGTTTTGGCAGCTATGCGGCCAGCAACGCCTATTGGGGCAATGGCGGAAACGCGGGCGGTTCTCAATGGGCGGGACCGATGAGCGGGGCGCAGAATGTCACGGATTCTTTGCCTTCGATTGAATCGCCCTCAACGACTTACCTTGTGGGGGACGGCAATGGCTCATTTCAGCTCTCCTGGGTGTTTAACGCCCAGCAGCCGACCGCGATCGATGCGGCGAGCAATCCGCCCAACACGCTGCATGGGACCGACGCCACCAGTACGAACCTGGAGGGAATGTCCGTCGCGAGACATCAGGGTCGAACGAACATCGTCTTCTGTGATGGTCACGCCAAATCCATGACCCTGGGCGCCCTGCTCAAGACATCGGATCAGACCACATCGACTTGTGGAACATGGGAAACGCCCACCAACCATTGCGGCCTAGTCTATTTCACGCGAGCCGACGACGGGCAATGATGATCACGAACTTCCGTTCACAAGTCCGACGTTTGCTTTACGCCGCGAGCGCGCTGGCCTTGCTGACTATTCCCGCCCACGGAGCGAATACAAAACGCGGCGGGACGAATATCCTTGACCAGAACGCGCTCGCAGCCGGTCACTTCGGCGGTGACGCTCCGTGGTATCAGGAAAATATCCCTTTCTTTGATTGCTCGGATCCCAAAATTACCGAGATCTATTACTATCGCTGGAAGGTCTACAAGTCGCACCTTCGGGATCTGGGCGCTCGGGGTTATATCGTCACCGAATTCCTGGACGATGTCAGCTGGTCCCTCAAACCCTATGAGAGCCTGAACGACGCCACGGGCTTCCACATCCACGAAGGCCGCTGGCTTCGGGATCGGCGCTACATGGATGATTATATCGACTTCATGTATCATGGCGGCAACGACCGGCATTTCAGCGAGGCGATCGCCGACGCCGCCTACTCCCAGTATCTTGTGGATACGGACCGTGCGTTCGCTGTTAAGAACTTGGAGGAAATGAAGCGCATCTACCGGCAGTGGGATGACCATCAAGACGCCGGCAAAGGGTTATATTATATCGAGCCGTTGCTGGACGCTACGGAATACACAATTTCGTCCATCGACGCCTCGGGTGGGAAGGATGGATTTGGAGGCGGCGAGGCGTTCCGTCCGACGATCAACAGTTTCATGTTTGCCAATGCCTTGGCCATCAGCCGGCTTTCCGCGCTGGCAGGAGACGCGAAATCCGCGCAGGAATTTGCTTCCAAGGCCGCGGCTCTTCGGGACCGGACTCAGCAAGATCTTTGGAGTGAGGATTTCCAGCACTTTATCGACCGCTATCAGGTCAGCAATCAATTCGTGCGCTATTGGAGTTTCATCCGAGGAAGAGAACTTGCGGGCTACACGCCCTGGTACTTCGAGCTGCCTAGTCAGAACCCCAAATACGCGTCTTCGTGGCGGCATATTCTCGATCCCAATCGCCTGGGCGGTTCCGCCGGAATCCGAACGGTCGAACCCTCGTACGAGTACTATATGCGGCAGTACCGATACGACCGAGAGGATGGGCAAGATAAAAAGGAGTGCCAGTGGAACGGCCCCAGCTGGCCATTCCAAACCACGCTGACACTGGGCGGCCTCGCGAACTTCTTAAACGACTACCCAAAACAAAGCGTCATCAGCAGCGACGATTACGTGCGCCTGCTCCGGCAATACACCGACCAGCACTACCGGGACGGGGTGACGGATTTGCAGGAAGATTACGATCCGAACACCGGACGGGCGATTGTCGGCCTGAACCGAAGCCACCATTACAATCATTCCGGCTATGACGACCTCGTCATCACGGGGCTGGCGGGGTTACGCCCCCGCGCCGACGATATTCTGGAGGTCAATCCTCTCGTCCTCACAGCCTCGAAGTCTAAGAATCCGATCACCTATTTCTGTCTGGAGAACGTGGCGTACCATGGTCGGCTAATCACCATTGTGTATGACCGGGACGGCAAACACTATCACCGGGGCTCTGGATTGTCCATTTGGGCGGATGGGCGGCTTTTGGTGAAATCGGCGCCGCTCGGACGCAAAACGGTGAAGCTCCCCAGGCAGGCGGCGCCGCTTCGCCGAAACAGTCCGCCGCCCGCCAATCTGGCGGTGAATCTAACTCGAAACGGCTTCCCTGTCCCCAGCGCCTCCGCAAACAGCGATGCTGCGAATCTCTATCAGGCTGTGGACGGGCGTGTTTGGTACTACCCGGAAGTGCGCAACTACTGGACCAACCTCGGCTCGTCGAATAAAAGCGATTGGTTTAGCCTCGACTTAGGAAGCGTCGAAACCGTCCATTCCGTGCGCCTTTATTTCTATGGCGACGGCGTGAAGTTCAAGGCGCCCGTGAGCGCCGCGATCCAGTACTGGACGGAAAGCGAGTGGATGGACGCGCCCGGAGGCAAGAACGCGCCGCTGAGTCCCGTGGAGAATGGCGAGACGACTATCTCATTCTTGCCCATCAAAACATCTCGTCTGCGTGTGGTCTTCCCAAATCTGGATAAGGCCGCAGTCGCACTGGTGGAGATGAAAGCCTATGGAACCCAGGCTGTCGCATTCCCGGAACGAATGGCTCCCGTTCCGGTGACAGGGCTGCCGCTCGAACTCGATGGCTTGCAGGGAGAAAACTCACGCACCGGCAAATTCAACGGCAAACGGTGGCGTGACGCCGAAAATGGAGGCTTCTTCGCTTTCAATCTCAAGGTCGCGCCAAACACCGCGAACTTGCTTATGGTGACTTATTGGGGGAGCGACGCCGGCAACCGCCGCTTTGACATCCTGGTGAACGGAACACATCTTGCGGAACAAACGCTGGAGAACAACAAGCGCGGTGAGTTCTTTGATGTGTCCTATCCCATACCCGCAGACCTCACGCAAGGAAAATCCAGCGTCACCGTGCGCTTTCAAGCCAAACCCGACGCGATCGCCGGCGGAGTATTTGGGGCGCGCATGACGCAGCCCTAGGGGTTAGGGCGCACCGTCGGAACCTCGTTCTTGTTCACCAAAAACGCCGCCGAACTCTCGAAGTAATCCAGCATCACCTGCCGAAACGGCGCGAACTCGGGCGTGGCGTCCACGCCCGCCATCATGTGCGTCATCCAGGCTTCTTTTTCGGCTTCACCGATGGTGAACGGAACGTGCCGCATACGCAGGCGGGGGTGGCCGCGCTGGTCGCCGTACTGAGTGTGGCCGCCGAAGCGCTGGATTAGAAAGAGCGCCAGATGCTTTTTGGCGTCGGTCATATCCTTGGGATACATCGGGCGAATCAGCGGCTCGTTTTCAATTCCCTGGTAAAATGCTTCTACTAAGGCGTAAAACGGAGCGTCGCCGCCGACTTTTTCGTAAATCTCGACTGTTGGGTCATCCATGGGATAATTATACCTTGCGAAGTGTCGAGGAGTTTTGATAGTGAATTTCTTGCAAACGGGGAACTCATCTCGTTTGTTTTGCCGTTATCGGCTTATGCGCCTCTCAGTGAGGGTTTCAATTCAGAAGCGCGCCCGGTATAATTACCGGTGGCTTTTGGCGCCGAAGCAGGCGCCCCGCCGGTCGGCTGAGGCCGGGCGGACGGCAGATTTGAAATTTTCGCTGAAAGCATGCACACGACAGATCTTGTTTGGAGGAAAACGATGCCCCAGGTATTACCCGCACTGACCTATGCGTTCAACGCCCTTGAGCCGCACATCGATGCGCAGACGATGGAAATCCATCACGACAAGCATCACGCCGCCTACGTGAACAACTTGAACGCCGCGATCGAGAAGCATCCCGAACTTGGCGACAAGACGGCGGAAGAGCTGATCAAGGACCTCGGCGCCGTTCCCGAAGACATCCGCACCGCCGTCCGCAACAACGGCGGCGGCCACGTCAACCACTCCCAGTTCTGGGAGACCCTGACCCCAGGCGGCGCGACCGCCCCGACCGGCGCGCTGGCGGACGCCATCGACGCGACCTTCGGCAGCTTCGACGCCTTCAAGACCGCCTTCAACGACGCCGGCGTCAAGCGCTTCGGCAGCGGCTGGGCGTGG
This sequence comes from Capsulimonas sp., assembly GCA_025963815.1. Classification (GTDB taxonomy): domain Bacteria; phylum Armatimonadota; class Armatimonadia; order Armatimonadales; family Capsulimonadaceae; genus Capsulimonas. Next base: position 1,992 of record JAOQAA010000268.1, on the reverse strand, counting down.
CTCGTCAAGGGCGCGGACGGCAAGCTGGCGATTGTCAGCACCCCGAACCAGGACAACCCGATCTCCGAAGGCCACCTGCCGATCCTCGGCAACGATGTCTGGGAGCACGCGTACTGCCTGAAGTACCAGAATCGCCGCCCCGAGTATCTGGGCGCCTTCTGGAACGTCGTCAACTGGGACATCGTCGGCGCGCGCTTCGACGCTGCTGCTTAATCGTTCCTCTAGAGCGAAACAGATCGGGGGCGCGGGAATAATTTCCCGCGCCCCCGAAATGCTGTGAGAATTGACGCCCTTGCCGCGCAAATGCTATACTACGACAACAATTCACCAGCTTTTTGGGGAGAATCTCGATGTCCGCAAACGAACTGAGCGCCGGGCTTACGGAAAAAGTCAACGAGTATCGAATGATGAGCGCGCCGCTCGAACAGGCCATGCGCGAATTGGAGTACGCCCAGTCGCTGCTCAAAGCGCGGGCCGAGGACGATATCGCAAAGACGGTGCCCGCGCTGGGCGCCCTGGCGGATATTCTGGGGATTTCAGCGCTGGATCTGCTGACGTCGCCCGATCGCATGGCGTTTCTTCAGGAAGCAATGACGCGCCAGGAGATCAGCGCCGAGGAAGTCGGCCATTTGATGCGCGCGCAGGTGGAATCCGCGCAGTCGCGCGATGAGCTCAAGGCGCTGGGATTGGGCGAACAGATTTCACAATGACGGGGCGACAAAAAGGGGAAGGAGCCGCATGCTCCTTCCCCTTTTTGTTTGAATAAACACCGAAATGAACGGTCCAGCAATTAATGTGCGGACGCCATCTCGCCCTGCCGTGGGCGGGAAATCTGATCCCAGGTATTGTTGACGCGCTGATAACACGCGACGCGACCATCAAGGCTGGCCGGCAGTACATCCTCATGGTCGAGAACGATGCTCTTGCCGTTGCCCCCGACTTGCCTGTAACGCCCTGGGTTAACCCGCTGACCTGCAAGATACAGGTCATCGTTCTGCTCGTGAAATTCAGGACCTTGCCACATTGTTACATCTCCTTAAGTGGTCGCTCGTGTTAACGTGAAATAGAGTGGGTGAGCCCTTCCTTGGGCTGCGTCCACTGGTATTCTTCCACGATTTGCAGGCATTCTAACCAGTTTTTTTGCGCCCATTTCAAGAGAGGAGTTTATTCTCATGAGGAACGGCGTAAGAGCCAATCGTTAATGGCGGCGATTATGCTATAATTTCCGCATCACGCCCATGCCTTCCACCACAAAAAACGTCATCATCGTCAATCCCACGGCCGGCCGCGGGGAAGCGGGGAAACAAGTTCCCGCAATCCGCCGCCTGCTGGAAGCGGATTCGGCCGACTGGATCTGGCTTTACACCAAGGCGCGCGGCGACGCCGAGCGGATGGCGCGCGAAGCCGCCGCGAACGGCGCATCCATCGTGGTGGCGGTCGGCGGCGACGGTACTGTGCACGAAGTGGCGAACGGATTGCTCGGATCTCAGTCGACTCTCGCTCTGATCCCCATCGGCACCGGCAACGATCTGGCGCGCGCTCTGAAACTGCACGGGAACTTGGAAGTCGCCTGCCGCGCTGTTACGCATGGAAACATTCTGCATCTCGATGTCGGAGTCATTGAAGGAGCGGGATTTACAGGGCCACGCCACTTTTTGGTGATTGCAGGCACGGGGTTTGACGCACGCACCGCACAGACCGTCAATGAAGGCGTGCGATGGATCAGCGGCGCGCCCGCCTACGTTGTCGGCGCAATCAAAACATTGATGGGCTTCACGCCGTTTGAACTCACGCTAACGACGGATGGCGAGAAGCGACAAACACGCGCCATGTTCGTCTCCGTGGCGAACGCCGAAACTACCGGCGGCGGCATGAAGATCGCTCCGGGCGCCAGAGTCGACGACGGTCAATTCGATCTCTGTCTGGTGGGAGCCGTGCCGAAGTTAACGCTGCTCCACCAACTCACGAAAGTTTTCAATGGCGAACACGTTC
>JAOQAA010000234.1 GCA_025963815.1 Capsulimonas sp. | reverse complement strand
TGCGGGCGCTGACGATGGTCGTGGACAAGCGCAGCCACCGGATGGGCAAGCTCAAGATTTCCATCGACGACAAGGAGCAGGCGACGATCGACATGGGCGCCGCCGACGCCGATTACCACGCTAAAGTCTTCAGCATCACGGGGCTGTCGGCCGGCAACCACGTGCTTCAGCTTGACCCTGTCGGGGGATGGGCGGTTGTGGATTCACTCGTCATCTCCGGCGGTACGGGAGAGGGACCGGCGAAGAACGCGCTGGCGGCGGGATTGGTCGCGAAGTCGCACCTGGTGGGGTATTGGCCCTGTGATGAAGGCGCCGGTGAGACGGTAGGCGATAAGTCCGGACACAATCGGAATGGCTTCTTCCAGGCCGGCGCCAAATGGACGACGGACGCCAAGGTGGGCAAGGGGGCGGTCTCGTTCCCGCAGCCCGGCGGCGTGGAGACCTCGGGACCGGTCGTGGACACCACCAAGAGCTACACCGTCGCCGCCTGGGTGAAGGTAGATCAGCTGACCGGATATCAGACATTCGTCAGCATCGACGGCGACGATAAGAGCGGCTTCTTCCTGCAAATCCACGGCGAAGGCAACCGGTTTACGTTTGCCCTCGACCCGGCACACGCCTTTGCACCCATTTCTCCGCAGACGGGGCAGTGGTATCATCTCGCGGGCGTCTATGACGCGCCGACAAAGACCCTGGCGGTGTTTGTGAATGGGGAGCTCCAGGCGAAAGAGCAGGCTCCGCCCACGACCCGCTCGACCGGCAATACCGCGTTCGGCCGCGCGAAGTTCGGCGGCAACTATGTCGACTTCGTCAACGGCTCCATCGACGATATCCGTGTCTACGATATTGCTCTTCAGCCCACCGATATTATGGCGCTCTACGAAGCCAACAAATAATCGAATTCCGACGCCCTCGGACGGCATTGCTGTCCGAGGGTGTTTTGCCGTCACGAATTACGGTTTTTGGTATGGAAGTTATTATTGCGATTATGAGGTGAAATATGAGGACCGGACGCGGGACGGCGCTCAGCGTCGCCATATTGGCATTGTGTATCGCTGGAGTGCAGGGCGTGCGCGCCGCCGAAGCGGGCGACGCCGCCATGGCCGTGGTTAAGAACGATGCGGCGGGGTGGATGTGGTACGGCATGGAGCCTTATGAGAACCCCGCGCTTCCCGATGGCGCCGCGCATACTGGCGGGCCGGGTTCATACGCCATGTATACGTTCCAGGGCTCAGGGGTGGACGTCTATGGCGTGAGCGCCTTGAGCATCGTCGTCGATAAGCGCGCGCATCGGGTTGGGAAGGTCAAAGTCACGATCGACGATCAGGATCAGGGCACGATCGATCTTGGCGCGAAGGAAACGGACTATCACTCCAAAATCTTCAGCGTCAAGGGTCTCGCGGGTGGAAATCATGTGATCCAGATCAGTCCGGTCGGCGGCTGGTCCGTGATCGATTCGCTCGAGGTTATCGCCAGCGGGGGCGACGCCACGGGATCGACCATGCCGTCGTCGGCTGATTTGATCGGGAAAAAACATCTGGTGGGCTACTGGCCGTGCGCGGACAGCGACGGCGTGACCCTTGCCGACAAATCCGGCCATGGCCATACCGGAACCTTCCAGGCCGGCGCGGTGGTGAGCAAAGACGACAAAGCGGGAAAGAACGTCGTGTCGTTTCCGAAGGCGGGCGGCGTGGAAATTCCGGACCCGGTCGTCAATACGTCCAAAAGCTTCACGGTCGCGGCCTGGATCAAGCTCAGCAGCCTGACCAGCCTCAACGCCGGCTTCCAGACTTTCGTCAGCATGGACGGCGCGGACCAAAGCGGCTTCTTCCTGCAGACGCGTGATGACACGCACCGGTTTGCGCTCACCATGCATCCCTACCACGCCGACTCGACCACGAGCCCGGTCGTCGGGCAGTGGTATCACATCGCCGGCGTCTACGACGCTCCTACGAAGACGCTCGCCATCTTCGTGAACGGAGCGCTGGAGGGCACAACTCAGATCCCTGCGCCGACCCGCGCTAACGGGGCCACCGTCATCGGACGCGCCAAATTCATGGGTAATTATACTGACTTCGTCGCTGGCAGCATCGGCGATGTCCGCATGTACGACGCCGCTCTGCTCCCTATTGATATTGCAAGCCTGTACAGCGCCGGCATGTGAATACAGCGTTAGAACGTTTATTGCGCCTTCCGCGCTCCAGACGGCGCGAAATTCTTGGCGCGCGCCTGCGCCGCTTTCTTGATCGCCTCCTGATGCCGCACAAACCCCTTGTTAATCTGCCGCGCCGTCAAATCTTTTTCGGTCCGATGCGCGTACTCCTGAACCTTGGGATGCTCCGGTACATATCCCGCCTCCGGCCGCGACGCGTGATACTCGTTGGAATTGCCGTGCGTCACGCTCGGCTGATATCGTCCCGCTGTCGTCGGCGCGTGCTGATACGCTGACGACATATTCCCCGGCTTGATTCCCGTCTGCGCCTGCGACGGCTGTCCGCAAAGCGCGGCCAGAGCAAGAGCCCCCAGCACACACGCTCCGGTTCCCTGTTTGTGATTGAATAAGCTTTTCATACTGAACCCTTCCCCGAACCACTTGTCCATGAAACACGGCGTGGCGGCAAGCATGGCCGTATCTCACAAAGAAAAACCGCCCCGGCATTTTCATGCCGGGGCGGTTTTTCTTTGATCTTGGGATTAAGAAAGAGTGAGATTACTGGCTCTTACCGGGGTCTAGGAACGTGCTGCCGCCATAATAGAAGCCGCTGAGGCGTGTCGCTTTCACATGCCCGTCCATGAACACGACATTGACTAATTCCGTGTGCCGCGCGAGAGGAGCGCACCAGTTGCCGTCGTTGTTGGGACCGACTTCGTTGGCTTTGGAAACCTGGGTGGTTGTGGCGCCCACGGGGTCGGCAAAGAATAGGCAGTTGTCCTTGTTGGTGTCGGCAGGGACAGCGGTAAACGGCGCAACATTGCTGGCCTTCTGTCCCTTATCGACGATCACGACCGTGCCCGCCGGAGCGTTGAAGCTTGCCAGCGGCAAACCGTGCTGCTCATCGCCGAACTGCATAGCGTCGTAATTCAGGGCGTAGCTGTTGTGGAACGCTTTCCCAAGACCGGGGTCGTCGCCGGAGAAGGAAATCGCGTTGGGAGAAGCGCTGTCATCCGGACAGCGGAAAACCTGCGTGCTCTTGATATACGGCTGAAGGATCTGCCCGTAGTGCGCGGCGTTTCCGCCCGTGGGACGGATCCATCCGCCGACGGAGATTTCATCGTTGTCCTGAGCGTACTGCACCATGCCTAAACCGATCTGGCGCATGTTGCTGGAGCAGCTGATCTGGCGCGCTTTTTCGCGCGCCTTGGCGAAGACAGGGAAGAGAATTGCGGCAAGTATAGCGATAATAGCGATGACGACGAGCAATTCAATCAGAGTAAATCCAGCGCTGCGTTTCATAGTTCTTTGGCTCCAGAAATTGACGTATTGATAATGATGTCCGACTCACAATGGGACGAAGCGGCTTTCGCCTTTCGTTATGTGGTGTCTTTATCTTATCTCAATAACACCACTGGGTCAATCTGGTATTTGTGATATCGGGTGTCAATTTGTGATTCGGCTGTTTCAAAACGCGCCAGGTACAATAAGAAGATGCGGACAAAGAAGACGGAGCTGTATGTCCATTTGATATGGAGTACTTGGGGTGGGGAGCCAATCCTTGCGGATCTGGATGAGGCGCGGCTGTATGAAGTCATCCAGGAGATCGCGGCGCAGATGAGCGTCGATGCACTTGCGGTCGGAGGGACGGACGATCATATCCACGTCCTGGCGCGCATTCCCAGCACCATTCCGGTCGACCATATCGCGGGGCGCCTCAAAGCCGCCGCCGCGCAGCATATCGCCCAATCGCTTACTCCGGGCGCACGATTTCGCTGGGCCGCCGCGTACGCCGCGTTTACGGTGTCTCAAGGCGATGTCGAGAAGCTGACGGATTATGTTCAGAACCAGAGCGCGCGTCACGCCTCGGGCAGCGTGGATGCCTCCATGGAGCTGTCGCCGACGTAATCTAAAACACTCGTACCGGCCTCCAGGCGAGCGCCAGGGGGCGATGGGCGATCATGTGCGAGGCGCCGTGCGCGAGCAGGACGGCGGCGAGGCACACCGAGACGATCAGGCCCAGGCAGCTGGAGCATCCGATTTCAAAAAGCACGTTGAGCACGAAATCGATCAGGAAGAAATCCATGATACGATTGAAGCATCCGTAGCGTTCGTTGTCGGATCGGGATGGGCGGCGGACTTCGCGGCGCGGCATGGGAATTCTCCTCGATCGTCGTGCATCGTTGAAGGGTGAGACACGAAGGGATGGAAAAGGTTGCAGCTGCGGCGATGGTTATTTGCTAGTGGGGCGCAGGGTGCCGCGGGCAAGTTCAGGGCCAGACCCTGAGCGCGTGGTGAACTTCCACTTTTGCGAAATATTCTCGCCGCTCGCGGTTGCGGCGGTGATATTCAC
>JAOQAA010000220.1 GCA_025963815.1 Capsulimonas sp. | reverse complement strand
ATCCTGCGTCCTCATCATCGTGGCGAAGCGTCATCTGGCGCTCCAGCATCTTGATCTTGTTGTCCATTGCCCAGAGATACCCCCACACACTGATCCAGACGATCAGCGGCACCAGCATCAAGGGGATCATCTTCGTATCCATTGATTATTCCGTCTCCGTTACTACAAAGCCCGATGTCCGCGCGGCCCGCCTGGCGGAACGCCTGGCCGCGAGCTTCAATCGAATTTCATCCAGCGCCACATGCTGGCGCCAGACCCAGACGTAAACCAGCGTTAGTCCAAGCACGCCTGCCCACAGTACAATACGATACTCGGGGCTCAATCCTTCTTTTGTCGTAATCGTTCCCTTCGGATGCAGCGTATCTTCCGTGGAGTTTGGCAGGACATAGGTGAGGAAGGGAACGCAGATAGTGGCGAAGATCGAGTACGCCGCGCCGATCGCCGCCTGCTTGCGCTCATCGATGATCGCCGAACGCAGCGCGAAGTAAGCCGCGTAGATCATGAGCAGCAAGACGATCGCGCCCTGCTTGATATCCCAGTTCCAGTAAGTCCCCCACTGCGCCTTGGCGAAAACTGCGCCGGTCACGGTGGTCAGCACCCAGAACAGCAGCGAAAGCTCCGCAGAAACGCGCGATTTGACATCGTCCATGGAACTGCGCGTAATCAGATAAGAGATGGCGTACCAGAGAGTGACGCCGGAAGCGATACTCGCGACGATTGAACAGGGAACATGGAAGACAACAATACGCGCCAAGCCCGGATTGCGGAATGCGACCGCAGGCGGCAACCAGAGGAATCCGGCGACAGTCGTGGCGCAAAGCAAAAGCAGCAGCAAGACCTTCGGGAATCGCAGCTGTGTAAAGTTTATCGGCGGGATCGCCGCCGTTGAAGAATCGACCACTCGATTTTTGGATTGCACACTTTTATTCATGCCAGACATATTCAAAAAGCAGGAATGACGCCGTCGTCATCACGATTGCATACGCGCCTAATACCCCCACATCGTTCCATGCGCGGAGAATATGTATCGGGATGGCGTCAAATGCGCCGACTGTCGCCTGCACGGCGATCAGCGCCAGAGGCATCAGCACCGGAAATGAGATAATCGGGTAAAGGGCGCTTTTCCCCGACGCCGCGTGCGCGATCAGCGCCGCCGTAAAGGTCGCGGCGCTCGCCAGCCCCGCACCCCCAGCCGTCAAAATCGACAGCAGTAACCACAACTGAAGCTTTTCCACAGGCATCAGCAGCAAAAACAGCGGAACGCTCACCAGTTCCACAACGCCGATCAGCGCCAGATTGAACAGCAGCTTTCCGGCGAAGACCGAGGACGGCGGCGCGGTCAGACGCAGGATCGCCGCCGTGCCGGCCTCTTCTTCGCGGACAAAAACGCGCGAGAGGCCCGAAAGCGCCGCAAATAACAAAATGATCCAGACCAGAGCCGCCTTCACATCCGCTCGTACGGATGCGCCGACCAGCACAGCGGACACCATAATCACCGTGATCACCGCGAACAGCGCCACCGCACTGAGCGCATAGCGCGTGCGCAGCTCCACGCGCAGTTCCTTCGTGAAGACGGCGGACGCGCAATCGAGCCATCGGCTAGCGGTCGCCGAAGTGGACGCGCCGGCCGCCCCAGCGTCCGATTTCATTGGAATCATTCGTTGCAATCAAGGCCATCCCGCCGGCTTCGAGATGCGCCGCCAAAATTTCGTCCACGATCCGTCGCCCCTGCTCGTCCAGCATCGCCGTCGGCTCATCCCAGAGCAGCAGCGGCGGAGTCGCCACAAGCGACGACGCGAGGCGAACGCGCTGGCGCATTCCCGACGAATACGATTTCACCGGCGTCCGGCGGGCGCGAGCCGTCAGTCCCATGCGATCCAGCAGAGCGTCGGCGTCGATAGGTAAGCCACGCAGCCGTGCGATAAACTCCAGGTTTTCCACGGCCGTCAGCTCTTCGTAAGGATTGACGTCCGGACCGGCGTATCCCAAATGTTCACGGGGCGGGCTGGCGGCGCCGACCGAGGCAAAAGAGACCTTGCCGGCGTCGGACCGCGTCAATCCCGCGACGATCCGCAAAAACGTACTTTTCCCGGTCCCGTTCGAGCCGCTGACGACAACGCGCTGTCCAGGATCGAGGGTGAGCGATAGCCCGGAAAACAGGGTCCGCCCACGATATGACATCGAAAGATCTTCAATATGCAGGCGCGACATAACCCATCGATTATACCTTAACCCAAAGGCCGCGTGCAATGAAGCTTTGGCAAGTTTGTGAAATTCATCACAACTGTTTCGCGCTGGGGTTGTTCGAAGTTGGCGCACCGGGATATAATGTCATGATGCCTCGCCAATACTCAGTCTCGATTATTTCTGTCCTGTTCGTTTCAGTTCGCTCATTCGAGGCGCGCTTTTGAACGCACAACGCCGCGCCGCAGTCGCGTCCATCGTGGGCTTAACTCTGCTTGCCATAATGAGTTTTTTGCTTGCCTGGTGGTTCCGAAAGCAGCAGCGCCCGACGCCGCGCCCGACGATCACCGTCACCTTTCTTGAACTCTCCAGCGGAAGCTGCGCGCTGATCCGAACACCCGACAAGCGCACGATCCTGATCAACGACGGCGGTATCGCGTCCGGAGCGGAAGTTGTGCGCACACTGAAAAAGGCGCACATTACCCAGGTGGATCTCCTCGTGCTGGCGTCACCGTCCCTTGATGAGATCGGCGGCACGACCGCTTTGCTGGACTCCCGAATTCCGATCAAATCCATTTGGAACAGCGCCGTGGACGATGGCGATCCGACCCGCCAAAAACTGATCCAGCGCATGCGCCTCAGGCGGATTCCATACCGAGTCGTTCACTCCAACGAAAAGACGACGATCGGCGAGAGCGCCATGCGTCTGGCCGTGCTTTGGCCGCCCCAGCGCAGCCCGCGCGCTTCACTCGACCCGCTCATCTGCCGCCTTGAGTTCGGTCAGACCGCCATCCTTCTCGCCGGCTCCTGCAACTCCGCCGCCGAGCCGTACCTGGTGGCCGACGCCAACGACACCCTCGCCTGCGACATCCTCCAGGTCCCCGGCAACGGCGGCGCCGACTGCGCCTCCCTGGAGTTCATGCGCCTCACCGGCCCCGCCACCGCCGTGATCTCCTCCACGCCCCAGGCGCCCCCTGACCCAGGAACCCTGCACCGCCTGCAAGCCGCTGGCGCCGGCATCTGGCGCACGGACATGCAGGGGGCCATCACCGTAACCGCCAACGGCGTCACCGCCCCGCAGGTGACGGGCGCCAAACTCTAAGCCTCCACCAATGAGAACCTGGGCTTCATGCCAGGGTTCTGTCGTTCGTTGACTTCCTCCCTTCAAAAAGGGTATACTTTTGTGATGCAGGACAACGTTTCACAATCATTGATCGGGATGACGGCGCAGGAGATTCGGACCACGGTCGCGCAGGCGACGGGGCTGCCGGAATTCCATGGCGGACAGGTCGCCGACTGGCTTTACCGGCGGATGATGCCGGATCAGCGCGGCGGATTTCGCGCATCATTCGAAGAGATGACGAACCTTCCGGTGGCCGCGCGGACGCAGCTCGAGGAGGCGTTTCCCGGCAAACCTATTTCTCTGCTGGAGCGCCATGAAGATACGCGCGACGGCACCGTTAAGCTGCTGGCCAAGCTGACCGAAGGCAACTATCCCATCGAGTGCGTACTGCTTCCCGACACCAAGCGGGTTTCGGTTTGTCTTTCTACCCAGGCCGGATGCGCTATGGGCTGCGTGTTCTGCGCGACGGGAACGCAGGGATTGACACGCAATCTGACGGCCGGCGAGATCGTCGCGCAGTTCCTGATGCTCCAGTCGGAATCGCCGCGACGGATCAGCCACATCGTCCTGATGGGCATGGGCGAGCCGCTGCTCAATTATGACAACACGCTCAAAGCCATTCGTATCCTGAACTCCGAGTGCGGCGTGGCGATGCGGCATATCACACTTTCCACAGTCGGCATTGTTCCCAACATCGATAAGCTGGCGCAGGAAGACCTGCAGATCACACTGGCGGTTTCCCTGCATGCGCCCAATGACGCGCTGCGGCAGCGTCTGGTCCCGGTTGCGAAGAACTATCCCATCGCAAAATTGATGTCGAGCTGCAAGGCTTACGCCAATCATACAAGCCGCCGCCTGACGTTCGAATACGTGCTTTTGAAGGAAGTCAACGATCGTCCCGAGGACGCCCGTGAATTGGCTCAGCTCATGAAGGGTATGCCGGCGGCGCTTAATGTGATCCCCTACAATCCGACGACCGTGACCGAGCAGTTCAGCCGGCCGGAAGTGGATCGTATTATGGCCTTCCGACGAATATTGGAAGCGGCGGGAATTACGGTCACGCAGCGCAAAGAGCGCGGACAGCAGATCGCGGCGGCCTGCGGCCAGCTGGTCACGCAGTCCGTCAAGCGCACGCCGGGAATGCGCGAGCTTCCGGTGCTGTCGGGGACGGTCTAAATCATGGCGGCGGAAGATCGGAACGCTTTGGAGCCGGAAACGATTTCCGACGTCTCCCCGGCCGAAGAATCCGCCGCTCCCAATCCCGAGCCGCTCGCCTTTGACGAGACGATCACACTTCTCTCCGCACTGAAAGCGCCTCCCGTCCTCGCTCTTCTCCAAGACAAAGACTATTTACTGCTCCGCACCACTGCGTTCTCGGGTTTCCGGATGAACCATCAAGGTCTGGGCAACCCAGTCGTTCGCCGGCGCCTCGCCGAAGAAGCCGCACGCAACGGCGTCTTCGCGCAGAAGCTGCGCGATCTCAGCGAAGCCGAAGACGCCCTTCGTCCCTCCACGCTGTCCCCAAAGCCTGAGAAGACCGCTGCAACAGATGAAGACGCTAAGCGCCACGAAGAACAGCTCCATCAAGAGCGTCAAAAGCGCAAGCGTGACCGGGAAGAGGCGCGCGAGCAGATCGCGGCTCTGAAAGAAAAAGTCCGGGAGCTGGAGCGGCGGGAATACGAATCGAACCTAGCTCTTCGAGCCGCCGAAGCCGAACGGGACGCACAGGCGCTACTGGCTGACAAGCACGCCCAGCGCATCGCGCGTCTGGAGCGGCAGACGGCGCGTCTCACCGCCGAGCGCGCTCAGCTGCTGAAGTCTCTTTCAGGCCACGCGCCACACACACGCAGCGCGGCAAGCCACGCGGCCAACGCAAAGACCAGCCAGACATCATCGTCCGACGCCGTTTGGGAAGAAGCCGTGCGGCATCTCATCGACAAGAACCGGCACGATCAGGCGCTCAGCCTCGCCAACGATGTCCTGCGCGCCGACTCTCACAATCTAACGGCGCTCGATATCATCGCGCGGGTGATGGAAGCGTCTGGAGATACGCGCGCTGCTTCGATCTCCGCACGCGCGCTGGTGACGGCGAGCCTGGGACGCGGCGATCTGCGCGCGGCCACCGACGCCATGGTCAAGCTGTTATTGATCGATCCCCAAACTCCCGAAGCCGAGAAAGTGTCCCGCGCCTTTGTGGCTTCGATCCGCGCCGATGACCGCGAGGCCGTCAAGCACGCGGGCGCGGCGTTCGCGCGGCTACGCAAACTCAACGGTCAGGCCTACGCGCGTCTGCAAAAGCACATCCGCAAACAGCTTTCGCCGACACTCGCCGACACGCTCGATCCCGCGCCCGGAGCGCTCAGCGCCGACGACATTCTGCCGCTCCCCGGCTTTTTCCCATACCCGCTCACGGCCAGCGAAATCATCGCCGCCATTGATCGGGGCGACCTTCCCATTGTCGCAAGCGTCCGCAAAAGTCTGGCGCACGCCGAAACCACGGACGCCGCGCTGCACGCCCGTCTCCTGGGCGCTCTGGAGCTGGCTGCCGAAGGCGACCGCACTTACCTTGCGCCGCTGCAAAAAAAGGCGCTCGGCGCCGCTGTCGTGGATGCAAGCAACGCAGCATGGTTCGACCAGGAATCGATGACCAATGCGCGCGCGCGCCTCAAACCCATTTTAGAGCTGCGCCGCGCCCTGCGCGCCAAAGGCTACTTCCCCGTGCAGCTGATGGGCGACGCTCCCCTGCCCTACACCATCGACGAACCCGAAGCACTGCGGCGCATGATCGCGCAGGGCGAAATCACGATCGTCGAATCCGGAACCGACGCCGACGTCGTCCTGCTGCGCGAGTCGAAACGCCTCAGCGCTCCCTTGGTCACGAACGACTACATGGTCGACTGGGATCCCAACGGTGAAGTGACGAAACTGCGCTTCGATCTGCCGCCGCACGGCAATGCTTATTTCTGGACTTAAGGACGCCGCCCATGGCGGCTGAGCGATCACTTATGACACTTGAAGAACAATTCACCCGTCTCATTCAGATCCTCCAACTGATCGACAGCGAGCCCTGGAAATGGGACGCCGCCGACCTGGAGGCGAAGTTCAGCGTTTCGCGCGCCACCATCGAGCGCGACATCGCGATCCTGCGCCAATGGGGGCAGATCAAGCGCAAGAACGGCAAGTTCGGCCTCGCTGAGATGAAGTTCCTGCCGACCTCCTTCACCCCGCCCGAAGCGCTCGCCCTGCGCATTGCCGGCTCCACCTTCGCCGAACAGGCGGGGGCAGGATACCGCGACGCCCTTGCGACCGCCCTGAAGAAGATCGATCAGGTCCTGCCTCAAAGGATCTCCGCCGAGATCCGCCGAGCCCACGCCCGCGTCGCCGTCAGCCAGCCGGTCGTGCGTGAATTCTCCGCCAGCGTCTACCAAGACTTGCAAAACGCCATGATCCACCACAACCCGGTGGACATTACCTACTTCTCCCGCAGCCGCTCCGAGCCCTCCAAACGTCGTGTCGACCCCTACGGCCTCACCTTCAAGATCGGCGCCTGGTACATGGTCGGATTCTGCCATTTGCGCCAGGGCATCCGCACCTTTGGTCTCGACCGGATCAAATGGCTTCGTGTGGAAGACAAGCTCCACTTCCGTTACCCCGCCGACTTCGATCTTCAGGAATGGCTCGCCAAAGGCTGGCAGCTCCAGGCCGGCGGTGAACCCACCGAAGTCGTCGTCCGCTTCGCCCCCAGCACCGCCTCCTGGATCCTCGGCGGCCAGTGGCACCCCACCCAGCACATCGACAAACAATCCGACGGCTCCGTCCTCTTCCGCGTCATCGTGTCCGGCTACGAAGAAATCCTCTACTGGGTCCTCTCCTTCGGCGGCCAAGCCGAAGTGCTGGAACCCGCGCCATTAAGAGTGGCCGTCGCCGACGCCGCGCGGAAGATGGTGGGGATTTACGACGCGCAAAATTGACGAAAACCTCAAAATCAAATCAGCGCCGCCGAAATATTCGGGAGCGCTGATTTGATTCTCAAATTTGCCAACGATGTCCGTTACAAAATCAATTGACCGGTACAGCCACGGAGGCGGGCGCGACGCCTGTCTGACGGACGAAGATGCGGCATGTCATCACAGTGTTGGGAGCCCGCCAAGTCATGCTGCTGTTGTTGGCGCCGCCCGTCGAAATGATCGTGCCGCCCAAACAACTCCACGTATAAGGTATGTTCTGATTCGGGATGCTCCCCGCACTGAACGTGCCGATGGAATTGCGTGACGCCGAGGTTGTGCCGCTAATGTAGTCGACGGCGCCGAACTGCGCATAGGCGGGGCGGGCGAAATGAGTTGTCGTGCTGAGAACGGAGAGAACGGCAATCGAGAGTGCGGACGCTACTACTTTGCATGAAACTGTCATTGTCTCAAACCTTTCATATTGCGCAATGAGATTCGATCACGGGGAGTGTTCTGCAGCAACTCCGCCATCGCTGTATAACATAACCAATATAGCACAAATACCGAGAATTCCACTCGGAACTCTCGGTATTTCAAACTGCAATTTTATTGGGAGACAAGGCTTAAAATCTACGCGAGATCTAATCCTTCGGCATCGGACAGTCACTCTCGATCCGCGCCCGCTGTTCCGGGATCAAAAACTCTCCCACATCCATGCTTGAATAGACAGGCCTCACGTGCGCCGCGCCGCAGCCAGAACAGATGTATTCAATGGCGACGCCTTCGTCCCCAAAGGCGACGAACTTGCAGCCCATGTAGACGATGCTGTCCGTCGTCAACTCTGGCTCCACACCGAGGACGTCTTTCAGGCCGCGCTTGAGGAGGTACATTCCCTTCTCTTCCTCACGCTCCCGTTCGCTGCGGTGATACTCTTGATACTCCGCGACGAGCCGCGCCGCCAATGCTTCTTCTTCAGGGGTCATGTTTCATCCAATTCAAAATTAAGACAGCCTCGCAGACAATGCGAGGCTTCAGGATACCGATAGGTCAATCAAAACGGCTACGCCGCTTTCTGATGCTTGGGCGTCCGCCGTTTCGCGCGGGACGCGCGAGGAGCAGGAGCCAGCAAGACTTCTTGATGTATCGAGCGTGGCGGCACGCCGGGCAATATGACGTCGCCAGGCTTCTCGTTGTCATATCGGGCAAGCATTGCCAGCAAATCTTCCCGAGTGAGATTCTGGATTCTATCTAGAATGCCTTCCATCACGCCAGGATCGTCAATTCGTCCTCGATATCCCATAATTTTATTCCCCCAGTAGAGCCAGAGATAATCTTATTCAAAGTGTACCAGCTTTAAGTCTCGAATACAACCCGCATTGCGCACAGCGATTTGAGTATGGGTGTGGCTTAAAATCTTTGAGCCTTCGTAGAGGGATTCTCCTTCTGGAAAGCAGCAACGTACAGTGTCAAAATAACCACCATTCAACGTGTAAAACTCGCAAAATTTGTCGATCACGCTACGATCCAAGCGATTGGCGCCACGACTATTTGTCGGAAGAGGAACACCCTGAATAGCAAACGCCTCAGCGAGTTTGCTATGGACGGATTTTAAGTCGGCGAAATAGTCGGTGTCTAAGAGGTTCAAGCACTCCCCCAGAGCGATCTTTGCATAGAGAACTGCCGCGCGCTCGCCATATCGCTTCTGCGCCCAGTCCCAGGCGCGATATGGCGCATATTCCCAGAAGTACACCCCCGAGCCTAACCAATCGTAATCGTTTGTCGATTTTTGAAATGGCTCGCCGCGAAGTAAGCGTTCCGCGACATCAAGGTCGCAGCCGTGGTAGCCGATGATGGATTGAGGGGAGCGGATGATTTGCATGGTGTGTGAATCAAATATGGAAAAATCCCGCCGCGCGAGTGCGCGGCGGGATTTTTCGAGAGCGTATTTAGAGAAGCTCTTTGACGGCCTTCACGATGTGCTCGGCGTCGATACCGGCGGCGTTCAGGAGTTCGAACGGTTTGCCGGAGCCGGGCATGATGCGGACGGCCATCTTGATGACGACTGGGGACTTGTCGCCCAGATCCGCAAAGGCGTCCAAGACGGCGTCGCCGAGGCCGCCTTCGGGCCAGTGGTCTTCGACCACGATGACCTTGTTGCCGGTCGCGGTTGCGGCGGCGATCAGGCCTTCTTTGTCCACGGGCTTGACCGAGTAGAGATCAATGACGCGGATATTGATGCCTTCAGCAGCCAGCGTGTCGTGCGCCTTGATGGCTTCGTGCAGGGTGATGCCGGCGCCGACGACGGTCACTTGGTCGCTGTCGGACTGCTTGACGACCTTGCTGCCGCCGATGGTGAACTTCTCGTCGGGACCGTAGATGATGTTCGTCTTCTCACGCGTGGTGCGCATGTAGGAGATGCCCGGCTGGTCAGCGAGTAGATCGACCAGGTGGCCCGTCTGGTTGGCGTCGCTCGGGTACAGGACCGTGCTTCCGTAGACGGCGCGGAAGGACGCAAGGTCTTCCAGGGCCATCTGCGACGGGCCGTCCTCGCCAATGCTGACGCCGGCGTGGGAGCCGACGAGCTTGATCGTCGAGTTTGAGATCGCGCCCATGCGGACCTGATCGTAAGCGCGGGTGAAGAACGCCGCGAAGGTGGAGGCGAACGCCTTCTTCTTGCGGACGCCGAAACCGGCGGCGGCGGAAACGAGCTGCTGCTCGGCGATGAACATCTCGAAGAAGCGATCGGGATACGCCTTCTTGAACTCATCGGCGTGCGTGGAGTTGGAGACCTCGCCGTCCAGAACGACGACATCCGCGCGGGCGGCGCCAATCGCGACCAGAGCGTCGCCGTACGCCTTGCGCGTGGCTTCCTTGGTTCCGAACTCATAGACGGGAAGTTTTAGCGGCTGCTCGGTAATTCCGGGCGCCGGCTGAAGATCTTCGGGCTTCGCGACATTGACGATGATGTGGCGCTCGCCACCCAGCTCCGCAATCGCTTCTTTGGCCTGATCGGCGTTCAGCGCCTTGCCATGCCAGCCGTCGTGGTCCGCGAGGAACGAGACGCCGGCGCCCTTCTTGGTCTTGGCGATCAGAACGGTCGGCTTGTCAGTTTGGGTCAGCGCTTCGGCGTAGGCCGCATCGACTTCTTCCACGCTCTGGCCATCCAGGACAATGGCGTGCCAGCCGAACGCGGTGGCGCGGGCGGCGTAAGCGGCGGTGTTCCAGCCCAGGTCCGTCTCGCCGCGCTGTCCGAGGCGGTTGACGTCGATGATAGCGATCAAGTTGTTCAGCTTGTAGTAAGACGCCTTATCGAAAGCCTCCCACACAGAACCTTCGGCCATCTCGCTGTCGCCCAGGAGCACCCAGACGCGGAAGGGAAGCTTATCGACATACTTACCGTCGAGCGCAACGCCGACACCGATCGGCAGTCCCTGTCCCAGCGATCCCGTCGCCACATCCACCCACGGCAGCGTGTGCGGGTTCGGGTGGCCTTCCAGGCGGCTGCCCAATTGACGCAGGGTCAGCAATTCCTGGTCGGTAACAGCGCCGGCGGCCTTGTAGGCGGCGTAAAGCAGCGGGCACGCATGGCCCTTGCTGAAAATCAAATGGTCGTTGTTGGGATGCTTCGGGTTATCCCAATCGTACTTCAGATACTTGGCTAAGAGCACGGACAGCAGGTCCGCGGCGGACATGGACGAAGTCGGGTGGCCCGAGGCGGCCGCCGTGGTGCATCGGATGCTGTCGACGCGAAGCTGCGCCGCTAGCTCTTTCCAATCCTGTATCTGATCGGTCATAAAACACTCCTTATGGCCGCCCGCGGGCGCGCCTGCTATTTTTACCAGTTCCGAGCCATTATAGTCGAAAAGTTTCAACAGAGTCAATCGTAACGCCGCTCTATCTAATCGATTAGATAGAGATAAGCGTTTAGGAAGCTCTAATCGGCTGGCGGTTGAAACCGCGCCTAGAAGAGCGCCAAAACCCGCCTCTGCGGGTTAAAGACCTGAGATCGATTGTCAAGACCATCGAAGAATAGCATTTAGTTCGCGCA